>JAFARV010001013.1 GCA_019245255.1 Acidobacteriaceae bacterium
CGGGGAAATGAACGATGTATTTTTCGGCATTACAGGGCCAGGGCACATCGGTCTGCCCCGGCTGGAGGGGAGCGCCAACACTGTGCATGCAGGGGACGACGCGCTTGATGTCTTTGTCGATCTCTTCGAAGACGCGCTGGCCGATGCGGGCCATGATGCGCATGCTCACCACTACATAAGGAGAGTCTGTCAGCTGGACGCCGATCTGCGACATGGGCGAATCGATCGGGCCCATGCTGAAGGGCAGAACGTACATGGTCCGGCCGCGCATGGCGCCCGTGAACAACGAGCGCAGTTTGCGCCGCATATCGAACGGATTCACCCAATTGTTGGTGGGACCGGCGGCCTCCTTCGACAATGAGCAAATAAAGGTTCGATCTTCGACACGGGCCACATCGCTCGGGTCAGAGCGGGCGAGGAAACAGCCGGGCCACAGCTCCTGGTTCAACCGGGTGAAGGTTCCGGTTTCAACCATTTCGTCGCAAAGGCGCTCATATTCGTGGAGCGAGCCGTCGACCCAGTGGATTGTATCGGGTTGAGCGAGTTCCGCCATCTTTTCCACCCAGCGGATCAGGTGGCGATTTGAGGTAGGCGGTGCGGCGACGGGTTTCAGGAGTCCCATGAGGTCACTGTATTACTTCACATTCTTGTAAACTTGGACTCCGTTTCGCTGTACGCTAGTACAAAGCTGCCATGAAACGTTTGATTCGAGGATTATCGCGGACACGCAGCGGACTCCTGCTGCTGACCGGTCTCGCTACCGTACTGGAGGGGGTGGAGTCAGCGTTGACCACGCGCGAGGCGGCCCCGAAAGTCCGCCGGGCGGTGGTGCGCTCCGATTTTTTTTCGATCCGACGCACGCAGTCGGAGCTCGGCTATACCTACTGGGTGCTGCAGGGACACGGCCGTTTCGCTTCGTTTGCTTTGTTTGACACCTGGCAGGAGGCGATGGATGAGGCTAACCGCCGGATTGGTGCCGAGATCGAGGCGGCTGCACGGGTGACGGCGCGGCCGGTGCCCATGTCGGTTGCGTTCTGAACGGCAAATTGCGGTCTGACTGCTAGTATTTCCTCTGTAGTAATTCTCGCGTTTCCGAAGTCCAACAGGCATGGCACTGATCGTTCTGCTTGTGATTCTGGTACTTGTCATCGGCGCTGCGCCAGCGTGGCCGTATTCGCGAGGATGGGGCTACTACCCGTCCGGCGGACTTGGCCTGATTCTGGTAATCGTGCTTATCGCCTACTTACTCGGCTATTTTTAAAAGCGCGCTCCACTCGACTTACAGAAATTATTCTTGTCTGAGCGCATCGACCGGGTCTATTCGCGCGGCCCGCATCGCGGGTATATAGCTCGCGAGTAGAGAGACGGCGGCGAGGAGTAGCGCCGCACCGATGAAAGTTACCGGATCAAATGTACTTACTCCGAAAACGACAGTTTGCATGAAGCGTGTCAAGGCTAGGGCGCAACAAGCGCCGAGCACGATACCGGTGGCAGTCATCAGGAATCCTTCTCTCACGATTCGACTTGCCACCTTCCTGGGTTCCGCGCCCAGAGCCACTCGGACACCAATTTCGCGCGTCCGAAGTGTCACTGAATAAGCCAGTACGCTAAAGAGCCCGACGGCGGCAAGAAGGAGTGCAGCAACACCGAAGGCGGCAAGTACGGTCATATTGAAGCGCCGGGGCGCAGCCCAATCGCGGAGGGCATCTTCTTCCGTGGCGACATCTACAGCCTGATCTTTATCGATGGACCAGACCGGTTGTTTCAGGGTGAGTAAGACGGAGGCCGGATCCGCCGCGGTGCGCACCACGACGTAGAGATCGCGCATTTCATGGCCCGGGATGTAGAACTCAGGATGCTCGGGTTGATCGGGCCCCATCTGGTGCTCATTTCCGACAACACCAATAACCTTCATTGAGCGCTCCGGGTCGCCAAAGCGTATTTCCTTCCCAATCGGGTCTTCAGCCGGCCAATAGAGCCGCACAAATGCGCGGTTTACGACCGCGACCTGGGGAATGTCAGAGAGCGCTTCGTCGCGCGTGAAGGCGCGCCCTTTGAGAAGAGGCAGGCCTATGGTTTTGAAATAGCCGTCCGACGTCATTGCCCAATCGGAGGTCGGCTTCTGGCCGGGCTTGAAGGTTTTTCCCGGCAACCCGAATGAGCTTTCCTGCACGCTTCTCATCGGAAGGGCGG
>JAFARV010001018.1 GCA_019245255.1 Acidobacteriaceae bacterium
CAGACCGGCGTCCTCGCAATGGATTTGCACCCGGAAAGCTTCACCACGTCGCTGGTGAATCAATACCTCGAGATCAAGGAGCGGAGTCTGCTGTAGCGGACTTTGCCGGGCCGCTCAAAAACAGATAAAAAAGCAGTGTGCCGAACAGTACGCCCGCAAGTAGGAACTTCAGCGAGACCGGCACGGGCGTAGGTGAAAAAAAACCTTCAATGGTTCCGGCAATAAGCAAGAGAGGAATCGTGCCGAGCAAAAGCCTGACCGCTCGCTTACCTGCGCGCGCGAGTGATTCCCGCCTGGGCAGCACGCCGGGAAACAGCACGCCACGTGCAATCTCCAGTCCCCCACCGCCTGCAATACAGATTGCAGGTATCTCCACAACTCCGTGCGGTGCGACAAAGCTCCACAGAGACAAAGCCATTCCTGCCCGCCACGTCGCGGCAGCTACAGTGCCGAGCAGAAGGCCGTTGAATACCATCATCCACAGAGTCCCTACGCCTGTGATGCCCATCGCAAACGCCGAGAATGCGACAGAAAGGTTGTTGGTTGCGATGAACGACGAAGCCACGGGTTTGATTGCGACGACAGACCCCGTCCACATCTGCCGCCGCGAGATCGAATCGATCATCTGCGGACCGAGCAAACGATGTGCGAACCCGGGGTCGCGCAGCGTGACCGCCCAGCCAACCAGTGCGCCGAGGGCGAAAACCGCAGTTGCCGCGGCAGTCAACGGGAGTGTTTCGCGAAAGATCCCTGGGTAAACATCGCGATAAAAACTGACCACGCTCGTTCTGCTGGGTTTTTCGCCGCTGTAAAGCAGATTGTGACTTCTCGCAAGCAGATGATTCAGGTAAGCTGCTAATTGCGCGCTGGATGGATCGTTGATCACTGCTGAAAGATCGGCCGCTGTTTGCCGGTACAGGAGCCCGAGTTCCTGCAACTCCATTCCGCTGAGACGATGCAGGCCTCGCTTCGCACTACCTAAAAGAGCTTCCAGGCGCTCCCAATGAACTCGTCTCGTTTGGATCCAGCGGTTTGAAACCATGTCCTCTGATCAGCGTACTCCGCCGTCGTCCGATACCTTCGTCGACCGTTTATCGATCGACACTCCGGAGCAGATCCAGCTTCACTTTGCGGTAGCTGGTATCGGCAGCCGCTTCCTTGCCTACGCCCTCGACACATTGATCCAGACAGCAGCGGCGCTTCTGATCGGAGTTGTATTTCTGGTGCTCAGTCTAACGGGCCTTTTGTCTAAATCCCGGCAATCTTCTTTGTGGGTGACAGCCGCTGTGATTGTCGCGGCTTTCCTGTTGTATTACGGCTACTTCTTAATCTTCGAAATCGTCTGGAACGGCCAGACCCCGGGTAAGCGCAAGATCGGCATCCGGGTCATCAAAGACTCGGGCCGGCCGTTGACCGCGGCTGAATCGATCGGGAGGAATCTGTTGCGGGTTGTCGATCAGCTCCCCGGGTTTTATGCGGTCGGGGTCTTGACAGCTGCCATCAATGCCCAAGGGAAACGATTGGGAGATTTTGTCGCGGGATCGATCGTCGTCCACGACCGGTCTCTCGAGGGAATTCGTACGTCGTGGCGGCCTCCGGAGCGTCGCCTTGTCCAGTCCCGAATCGGTGGCAAGCGATTGAGCGCGGAAGAGGTCGCGTTGATAGAGACATTTCTGGTTCGGCGCTATCAACTGGCCGACGAGGTGCGGCGCCGTATGGCTCACGACATTCTGGACCGCATGGCCTCAAAGCTGGCCTTGACTGATAACGATCGTGCAGGCGCGGAATCGACGCTCGAGGCTCTGGTGCATGAGCATCGGGCATGACGCCGGACACGCCGGTAGAATGTTGATATTGACTGGATGCAAGTTCTAGAGGCAGGCCCGCACAAGTATCTTCTGCTCGAACTCGACGTAGAGTTCATAGGCAACCTGGTCCGGCAGGCAGGTTTTGAATACAAGCTCGACGACCAGGCGCGCGTACTCTCGCTTGATCTTTCGGCCATGGACAGGCAGGCCCCGCTGCTGCTCTTTGATGCTGCGGATCCCGGCAACCTTGGTTGGTTTTCAAGATGTCAGTTTTATGTTGATGGCTCGTCCGGGTCCGTTCTACAGACTCCGGTTTCCGTGGCAAACCAGCGGGACAGGTCGGGCCGCGTACTGCCGCATTCGATACGTCTGCAGATCACGAAGGAGTTGCCTGGTTCGTTTCGCA
>JAFARV010000006.1 GCA_019245255.1 Acidobacteriaceae bacterium
AAAGACCAATCGCAAGCACCGTGACCGCGAGTCCGAACAGCGATGCCAGCCGATTCGCGAAGCGCCACCCGGACGCGAAAATGTACAGGAACGGGACAAACGTGGCCACGACCAGCATGTCAAGCATGATCAGATAAGCGGCCCTCACCGTCTCGCCCATTTGCGCCATCAAAAGGATCACGGTCGCAACCGCGGCTTGCAAGAGCAGTGATATATACGGCGTGCCCCAGCGTGGATGGAGGCGTGCAAAGGCAGTGGGAAGGTAGTGAGCCAGACCAATTACATACGGTAGGCGTGTGTTGCCCGAGATCCAGGTAGCCAACTGGGCTGCGACGCCAATTGTGATCAGGGCGGCGAAGCAGCGAGTTATGCCGCGAATGTTCAATGAGCGCTGGGCCGCGGAGCCCGCCTGCGCCAAGCCCGTGATCGGGCTGACGAGATCGGATCTGAGTAGTGCGAGTAGAGCTCCCGTCCCTACGAGATAGAACAGCAGGCAGGCCATTCCCGCGATAACGGCAGCGCGTGGGATATCACGACCCGGATCCTCAATGCCGCCACCCAAAATCGGCGCAAGCTCGAGACCAACAAACGCGAACGCGATCACCGAAAACAGGTTGAGACTTTGCCAGTCGAAACTCGGCCGAACTTCAAACGCAGTGGCTGGAGAAGCGTGTCGAACGGCTACAAAGGCAAAGACCCCGAGTAACGTCACCACAGCAACGATGGCCACAGAGCCAAGCGTTTGTATCCAACGCGCGACACTCAGGCCGAGGAAGTTAGCCAAAAACAGGAACCACAGAACCAGCAGCGTTGTGGCAATCGCGTAACCGGGTTTCTCGGCAAATGATGTAGGATTCAGTCCGAAAATGAATGCCGCATTGCTCACCGCAAACAGGACCAGCGAAGGGAAGTAGAAAAGATTGGAGATGAAGTAAAACCACGAGCACAGGAACGCCTGGCGCGACCCGAAGGCGTGTCTTGTCCATGCGTAAAGGCCGCCGTCCTCAGGAAACAATTGCGACAACCGGGCAACTACAACACCCGAAGGCAAAAAGAAGACACCAGCGGCGACGACAAACAGAAGCAGCGACACCGGACCAGCCTGCGCGGCCGGCGCAATCCAACGAAAACTCGCGATCGCGCAGATGTCGAAAACGACGATGTCCTTCAGGCGCAGTTTACGGCCGCTCATGTAAGGGCCTTGGCATCCTCCTTCAATTCGACTCCCGAGAGTTTCCTCCGCCGGGACTCGTGCATGAGGAAGGCCAGTTTGTGAGCGGCTACGGGATAACTAAGCCCGTCATCGTGAATGTTTGAAATGCAGTTTCGGGCTGCGTCCGTCAAACCGGGGCGTGGGTTCCAGGTTAGATAGATTGCGAGGCTATCCGAGCAGCTCAGCCCTGGGCGCTCGCCTATAAGGACGATAGACAGCGCCGCGCCCAGGCAGTGTCCAATCTCATCTCCAATCGCCACACGCGCCTGCTCTACGACTACAAACGGTGCTAACCTCCAGTCATCGGGATTAAGCAGACGAAGCGATGCCTTGATCACGCCAGGCGCGTGCGCCTGCAAGGCCGAAGCCGATAACCCGTCGGCAAGCACAAAAACCGCATCGAAACGACCGCGTTTCTGAAGTAGCAGAGATCTCGAATCGGGGTTGAGCTCGCGCCCCAGATCGGGCCGCCGAAGATAAGTGACGCGGTCCGGTGCGCGGCTGCAAACGAAGATCAAATCCTGGCAAACACTGTTGACGTCGAGTGCGAGGCGCGATGCATCGAGCTTCGCATGCACGGCCTGCCGCGCGCTTACCTGCGCGAGCTGCAGCTTGAGAACTTCCGCAATCGGCAAAGCGCAGCCCGAACACCCCAGGTTCACACGAGCAGAAGTGAATTCGCGCAGGTCCCGAATCTTCATGCTTCGAGCAGTTCGGGAACCGCTGGCAGCGAGGCATTGCGTTCCTCGAACCACGCCTCAAATTCAGGTGCGGGCCTCAGGTTCAACAAGCGGCGAAGATATAGGGCGTCGTGAAAGGAAGAGCTCTGGTAATTGAGCATGATGTCGTCGCCGCCCGGAACCCCCATGATGTAGTTCACGCCGGCCGCGCCTAACAGCGTAAGTGTCGCGTCCATGTCGTCCTGGTCCGCCTCGGCATGATTCGTGTAACAGACGTCGCAACCCATCGGCAGGCCCAACAGCTTACCGCAAAAGTGGTCCTCGAGTGCCGCCCGTAGGATCTGCTTGCCGTCAAACAGATACTCGGGGCCGATAAAGCCCACGACCGTATTGACCAGCAGAGGTTTGAAGTGCCGGGCGACGCCATAGGCGCGAGCTTCACAGGTTTGCTGATCGACTCCATCATGCGCTTCGGCTGAGAGCGCACTGCCTTGGCCGGTTTCGAAGTACATGACGTTGTCGCCAAGCGTGCCGCGCTTCAATTCAAGCGCCTGCGCGCGAGCCTCCTCGAGCAGCGGGAGCCCGACGCCGAAGGATCGATTCGCTTTTTCCGTTCCGGCAATCGATTGGAAAACCAGATCCACCGGGGCGCCACGGCGGATTGCCTCCATCTGCGTACTGACATGTGCCAGCACACAGGTTTGAGTGGGGATGTCGAGACGCTCTCGAATTCGGTCGAGCATCCACAACAATGTGATCACACTCGCGACATTGTCGGAAGCGGGGTTAACGCCAATTACGGCGTCGCCACTGCCATACGTGAGTCCGT
This sequence comes from Acidobacteriaceae bacterium, assembly GCA_019245255.1. Lineage (GTDB taxonomy): Bacteria > Acidobacteriota > Terriglobia > Bryobacterales > Bryobacteraceae > Bog-105. Next base: position 2,723 of record JAFARV010000006.1, read on the forward strand.
CAACGATGCTGGCGGCAATGCCGGCAGGATCATCGGTCGGGTGATTCGGTTGCAAGCGGGTCGAAAGCCGGCCCGCAAGGCCGAGTGTGTTGCGGAAGCGCGTAACTACTCGGATCTTCGCGGCAACAGCAATCAAATCCTGCAGCCGCATGATCTTTGATACGGCCGCCGCCATCTCCGGCGTAATGCCGGGAGCCAGGGATTCAAGGACGCTGGACGAGGCGGCATCGCTCAGCAGCCAGTCACGAAATTCACCTACAGACATCGCCGACACAGGCTCAAAAGCGCATGCATCATGTTCGTCGAGGATGAGCCTGGTGACTTCATCCTGCTCGTATGGGATGAGCGGCTCTGCAAGAAACTTTGTGAGTGGAAGCTCCGCTAGACACATTTGAGCAGCCACGCGCTCTTCCGGACTTTGGGCCGAGATGCCTGCCAGCTCATCACCCGAACGCGCCGGCGTAGCTCTCGCGAAAAGCGTTTTGAGATCCGGGAAGGCGTACACTGTTTTCCGCACAGAGTACCGGTACGAGCTCATTTGAATCGTCAGTCCTCGAAGGAGATGGCCGAGCATCCCCGAATTCAATTGACATCAGTGTAACGAGCTAACATACTGGTGCAAATCGCTAAGTGTTGCAATTCGCCGGGAGCTAAGTTCCGCGGTCCTAGTCCGACCCGCTCGTCGGTGGGCGGTACAGGGAGAAATCTATGAAATCAAGACGTTTACTTTTGGCATTATGTGCTTTCTGCACGCTGCCCTTCGTAGGCCAGCTTGCATTCGGACAGGCCACGGGATCCATTTCTGGAACCATCACTGACGCGAGCGGCGCCGTTATTTCCGGGGCTAAAGTCACAGTGACCTCGCCCGCTACCGGGAGTTCTCGCGAGGCGCTGACGGACAGCAGCGGACATTACGTAGTTCCTCTCCTCGGCGTCGGAAACTTCACCGTCCGTGCCCAAGCCGGCGGTTTTGGAACTGAAGAGGCCAAGGACGTTGTCCTGCAGACAAACGAGCAACGCGAACTGGATTTCAAGCTCGCGCCCGCGGCCGTGCAGCAGAGCGTGGATGTAACGGCCGCTCCGGTAGCCGTCGAAACCGCGAATCCAACGTTGGGCCAGGTGATCACCTCGCAACAGGTCGCAGAGCTTCCTTTGAACGGGCGCGATTTCGTGCAACTCGCGACGCTCACTCCGGGCACTGTCCAGGAGACAAACCCGCAGAGCTTCTTCAACGGAGGTCCAAGCAGCGAAGTTTCGACACGCGGCTCTTTCTCACTGTCTGTCGGTGGTTCGCGTGCAAACGATACCGACTGGGTACTCGACGGAAACGATAACAACGAACTGACGGCCGGAGGTATCGCTATCCTGCCGTCCATCGATGCTATCCAGGAGTTCAAGGTTCTCACCTACAACTATTCGGCTGAATTCGGCTTCCGCGCGGGACCGACCGTCCTGGTGACGACGAAATCGGGAACCAACCAGATTCACGGCTCGGCCTTCGAGTTCTTTCGAAACACCGATCTCGATGCCCGAAGCTTTTTCGCTACATCGACCGAAAAATTCAATCTCAATCAGTTTGGTGGATCTGTCGGTCTTCCGATCAAGAAAGACAAAACGTTCCTGTTCGCCGACATCCAGAACAAAATGCAGCGTCACGGGATCCCGTTCACCGGGTTAGTGCCAAGCGTGGCCATGCGCAACGGCGACTTCACGGACGACCCGTTCGGAAACCCGATCTCGATTTCCAATCCAAACGTCTCCGGCGAGGCAAACACATCGTTCCAATGCGATGCTTCGGGCAATCCGTTGCCCGCGAACGCCGACGGAAGTCAGCCCCGAGGCACGAATTGCAACAAGATTCCGGCCAGTCTGATCAATCCGATCACGTCAAAAATGATCAACTTGTATCCTCTGCCGAACGCCGACAATGCAGCGCTTCAATACAACTACGTCAATGAACCGACTCGCAAGCTGAATGAAGGCGAGTTCGATGTCCGCCTGGACCAGAACTTTTCAACCAAGGACTACGCATTTGCGAGATTCAGCTACGATCAGGCGTCGTCTTACGTTCCGGGAGGGTCGCCGGGTTTCGCCGAGGCCAATCCGTTCGGCAGTAATCAGGGCATCATCAACCACGGCAGAAACGCCGCGATCAGCGAAACACACGTTTTCTCCCCAACGATGGTCAACGAGGTAAACGTCGGATACAACCGCATCTTCGACTACATCACTTCTCAGGGCACGGGCAGTTGTTGCGCCGCCGCATTGGGCATACCCGGCGCGAACCTGGGAGGCGTCAGTTGCGGCCTGACTTCGACGCAAGTCTCCGGAGGTTTCTGGTCACTGGGCGATCGCGGCTTCTCGCCATTTATCGGTGGCACGAATGTTTTCACGGCCGCCGACTCCTTGGACATGGTTCGCGGCAACCACGACATCAAAGTGGGTTTCGCGATCCGCGCGAACCAGATGAACACGAGAACGCAGGGCTTTCAAGACGGTTATTGGATTTATAGCGGCGCCTGGACAGGTGAGCCCGAAGCAGATCTCTTAATGGGATTGCCGAGCCTTGCTATCCACGACCAAACGTTCAACGGTGACATGATCGGGCGGCGCTGGAAATCGTACCGCCCGTTTATTCAAGACGATTGGCGCGTCGGCAAGACTCTCACTCTGAACCTCGGCTTGGCTTATGTGCTGACGACGCCAATTACGGAAGCCGCAAACCGTCAATCGGATTTCAATCCCGCTACGGCCACATTCCTGATTCCGGGGCAGAATGGCGTTGGTGCGACTGCCGGCATCGAGTACGACAAAACCGAGTTCGAGCCTCGCGTCGGGGCCGCCTGGAAAGCGTTTGGAAGCGATACTACGGTAATCCGCGCAGGTTATGGCATGTTCCACGATTCGGCATGGAATCAAGGCGCGCAGGGCTTGTGGCAGAATCCGCCTTTCTATGCGGAATCTGACCAGTTTGCCTTCGGAGGCGGCTGCACATTTGCGACCGCGGCATGCGCCAGCATCCCGGGACAAACACCCGGTGCGATTAACGCCTCAAATGGGTTCCCCATCTTCACCGCTCCGCCCATTCCCGCTGACTTCACCGGAACCATTCAGGCGCAGAATGTGAATTTTAAGCTGGGCCGTGTACAACAGTTCAACGTCAACGTGGAGCAGCAGTTTTTCGGCAATCTCGTGCTCACGGCCGGTTATGCCGGTTCGCGAAGTTCGCATATTCTGATCGACGGAAACAATGAGAATGTCGCTTCGCCCTCCGACTGCGGCAAGGTCTCGGGATACACGCTCGGCTGCGGCCCCGGTGGCGCGGCATTCGGAGTCCCATTTACCGCATTCCCGTTCTCTACCATTTCGAATATCAGTGACATCGGGAAGGCGAACTACAATTCGTTCCAGGTTAAGGCCGAGACAAAGAGTGCGAAGCATGGACTTTACGCCCTAATCGGATACACGTACGCCCGCGCCCACGATAATGGCTTCACGGACGGCCTCGGCTCACTTCTTGGCGCAACTTACTATCCGCTGCCGAATTGGCAAAGCTTGGATTGGGGTCTATCGCAGATTAATTTGAACCACGACTTCTCGGCCAGCATCATCTACGATCTGCCGTTTGGCCGAGGCAAGAAGTGGGGCAATTCGTGGAACGGAGCCATGAACCAAATCCTGGGTAACTGGGAGCTGACCGTCATTGAAAAGGCAACCTCGGGCTTCCCAGTCTTTGTCGTCGACAGCAACAATTTGTCCGGGGTCAACTTCCAGAACAACGGCAACAGCCTGAACAGGCCTAACCAGACCTGCGATCCTAATTCCGGCAAATCGACGTTGAGTCAGTTCTTCAACACATCGTGTTTCGCGGCGCCGCCATCGGGCGAGTTGGGCAACGGCTCGCGCACGCCCGTGTCCGGCCCCAATTTCATCAACACGGATTTTTCGGTGATCAAAAACTTCACACTTTCGCGTGAGGGCACCCGCCTCGAGTTCCGGTCGGAGTTCTTCAATCTGCTGAATCATGCTCAGTTCGGTACGCCGGGCGGCGACATCAACTCATCTACATTCGGTGTTGTGAACACCACCGTCGGCAATCCTCGAGTAATTCAGTTCGGCCTTAAGCTGGTCTTGTAATCTTGCCCAGATAACCTAAATGGTTATGGTGCGATGTTACCGGCTGATAACTCTGGCTGTTTTGTTGGGCTCCCTTTTGGGAGCTCAGCCGCGGCGGAAAGTAATCGTCAACGAAGACGCTTCCGGGCCCGGCGGCAGCGACATGCAAACGCTGCTCATGATGATTCAGTCACCCGAAGTGCAAGTCCTCGGCATCACCGTTGTTACGGGCGATCAGTGGCGCGATGAAGAACTCGCGCACACGCTCCGCCTGCTCGAGATCATCGATCGCACCGACATTCCAGTGATGAGCGGCGCGGCGTTTCCTCTGGTGCGAACTCGCGAGGAAACCAAGCTCTGGGAGCAACGTTACGGAAAGGTAGCCTACAAAGGCGCATGGGACGAGCGGTGGTGGCACGAACCCTTCGTGATTCCCACCATGCGCGACGGACAGCCCAAAACCAAGCCGGCCGATGAAGGCGCAGTGCAGTTTCTTATTCGGATGGTTCACAAATATCCGCACGAGGTGACGATCTACGAAGGTGGACCGATGACGAATCTTGGGCTCGCCATTTCACTCGACCCGCAGTTTCCGGAGCTTGCCCGTGAGTTGGTATTCATGGGCGGAAGCCTGAATCCCGACACCACTTACAAGGAGTTTGCCGAAAATCCCAGGCACGAATTCAACGTCTGGTTCGATCCGGAGGCAGCAGAGATCGTGCTACGAGCGC
>JAFARV010000196.1 GCA_019245255.1 Acidobacteriaceae bacterium
TGTAGCCGAAGGCGTTGGGCAACCCGGAATACCGGGAGACTTTAAAGTGGTCACGCGTCCGTATTTTCCCTATTAGCGTCGCCAAAACCAACGTACAGCACCGGCCCGAGAGCGCCGACCATCGGTCGTAGACCGGCTTCCATTTCGCATAATTGTTCGGTTCCTCACGTTGCAGATCGATTGCTGGTTTCCAGATCCACCCGTCGATCGTAAGTGCGCTGGAACAGTCCGGCCAAGCAATTAGCCTTTGGCCCGTGTCCGAGATCTCCCAAATGCCCCGTATGTGCACTTCCGTCCCGTTCAGGGTTGACAGCTTGTTCAATGCATCACATACAGTGAGCACTTGTGTTGTCGCCGAAAAGGGAGCTAACAGCGAGATTGCTAACATCCACCTCATCACGCTACTGCCCTACCGGGCACGCCCCCGTGACCAGTTGCTGGTTGTGTACGCTTGCATAGGGGTCCAGCCTCGGATCGTCAACCTGAGTCCAAACTCCTGGATAGCCGGCCCATGACGGCATATGAACTGCACTCGGACCGAAAGCCCCGACAGCGACGTGGAGCAATTCATGAATGATCGTCTGCGCGGCCGCCCCTGCATTCTGATTTAAGTACGGGCTTGGATAGTCAGGAAGCAGTGGATTGCCGCTCGGATTTGGAACGTTGAGAGTGATGGTCTTGGTGTCTGGGTTGGTGGTTGCGTACGCACTCGTCGGGAAGGTTATTCCTGTTACAATGGTGCTTCGAGTAATTAGGCTCAAGGCAGTTTCCGAGCCAAATCCGCCAAACAAGCCAGCACAGCTCGGCTCTTGCAGTAGCGCCTCGGTCATGACGGCCGTTCCCGGATTGATGTTAGCGTTCTTAAGTCCGACGAACCCCAAAATAAGAGCGGGGTCATCGCCCGCAACCCATCCCCATCCGCATGCGGGACCTCCGCAATATCCGCCGCCACGAACATTGGCTAAGTACGTATTCATGCCTTCGGCCAATTCCGGCGGCTGGTAACCGATCATTGAGCCGACGGCAACGCCCGGGCCGCCAGCTATCGAAGTAGGCGATGCGGTGGGACCGCCGAGAGCCACTGAGGCGTCGCAAGGAAACGTGCTTCCGCTGCCCTCGTATGTCACGTTAAACACATTGCACGGGTCCGTCCCGCTTGGGTCCGTCTGTGCCAGCGGATTATTTCTCACATATACATACCGATTCCACGTCTGCGGGTCGGTCGGGTCGACGGCCGCAACTCCCGCCGGGTCGGGTGACATCCAGCGGCCTTGATCGGGCAGATAGTTGCGTGCCGGGAAACTCCACCCCGCGATGCCCAAGTATTCGCCGCCGCCGGCGAACTGGTAGCCCGTATTCGCGCCTCCGACATACATTTGGCCGAACGGCGCATAAGCATTGTCGCTGGAAGCGCTGCCGCTGTCCGTCTGCATTCTCGTGCTGCCCAGCCAATCTGGATGGAGATCTGCCGCTACAAGCCCACTGTAAAACCCACTCGCATAGGCCAGCGCCCGCACGCCCCCCGAAAGCTGCAGATACTGCTCCGCGTAGATATCTCCCGGCATCGTGCTGATCAGGAATTTGTCCCCATTCGGTGCATAAGCCATATCCCAGGCCGGGATGTTGCAATTCGCGTTCTGCTGATACGCTGTTTCCACCCATCGCCCCAGCGCATCGTAAATAAAACTATTCTGGCAGCCGCTGACCGTATAAGCTGCTTTCCCTTCCGCATCCCAGCCGTACGGTTGGCCGTTGTAGGCCGTGAGATTGCCATTCGCATCATAGGATGGCGATCCAGCCGGAAGCGTGTTGAAGCGATTCGTGGCTGCGTTGTAGGTCGGCTGAAACGATGTCGTGCCGCTCATCGTAACATTGCCGAAAGGATCGTACCGGGCATGATTGTGAGTAGAGAGCAGCGCGCCCGCGGCGGCGCAGTTTTGGTGGAAGAGGAAGCGCGGCAGGCGATGCGATCTACTGAAAGCTACCGGGCTTGGGACAAGGTGTGAAGCGTGGACC
>JAFARV010000330.1 GCA_019245255.1 Acidobacteriaceae bacterium
CGGCTCTGACGGCGCCATTAGTTATTAAGGACAGGTTACAGACACACTCGGGACGGTAAGGCGGAACTAGTAGCTGTCCTATGCAGGACATCCTATGCAGGATAGTTGACATGCCTGTGCCCGCACTCTAGAATCGACCAACACAGCCGTGACAGCTCTGATGCGTCCGGAATGCCAGACGCGGGAGATCGGGGGTGAAGTGTATTTACATCGACACAACGCAACGCCTCAAGGAGATAACTATGAATGTTACGCACCTGCGGCTCATAATCGCATCGAGTGCATGCTTCGTTTTAATAGGCCCGGCCAGCGCAGTAGCCAGTAATCCATGTCCCCGCTTTGCCCCTGGCAGCACGGTGACCCAAGCTCCGGATTTATTCAGCGACGACGGCGTATTGACTGTAAACCTCGCATATCAAACCGCGCCCGGCAGTAATGGCAGCCCGCTGTACTGCTTCACTACGCCCGAGGGCGCCGAATCCCCCACCCTTCACGTGTTTCCGGGCGACACGCTGATCGTGAACGTAACCAACACGCTTCCTACGCCGACCACGGCGGGCTCGATGACGCCAGTGACAACCGCTTCAACTGTTTGTGGCGCCACTGTGCAGAACGCCTCTTCCGTGAATGTGCATTACCACGGCACCAATACCTCGCCCAGCTGTCACTCAGACGAAGTGATCCACACATTAATTAATTCCGGCCAGACATTCCAGTACAGGATTTCGTTTCCGTCCGATGAACCGCCAGGGCTGTATTGGTATCATCCGCACGTCCACGGTCTGGCGGAAACTGCGGTGCAGGGCGGTGCTTCAGCTGCGATTGTGGTGCGCGGCATCGCCAACGTCCAGCCGGCTGTTGCAGGTTTGCCGGAACAGATTTTTCTCGTTCGCGACCAGCAGACTCCTCCCAATAGCCCGCCCATCGGCAGTACGCTTCCAGGGGGTGGAATCCAGCCTTCTTGGGATCTCTCGGTGAACTACGTTCAGATCCTCGCCTCAAATGGTTTTATACCCGCACAGCTCCGGATGAAGCCCGGGCAGCGGCAATTCTGGCGTGTGTCCAACTCGTGCGCGGATACCATCCTCGACCTGCAGTTGGTTTACGATGGTGTCCCGCAGACCATGCAGGTGGTGGGTCTTGACGGCGTCCCAACAGGTTCGCAGGACGGCACTCGCCGGGGCACGCTGGTTCCCGTCACTGACATTCGGGTTCCACCCGCTAGCCGCGTGGAGTTCATCATGACTGGTCCCTCAGCAAGCGTGAAAAGTGCGATATTCCAGACGCTCAATATCAATACGGGACCCGACGGCGACACCGATCCGCAACGGCCTATCATCGCCATTCAAACCAACCCGTTCGCGCCGGACCCGGCAGCAACGATTGGCCCGGCCGGCACGCCCGGACCCCAGCGTTTTGAGGGGCTCGCTTCCGCGACTCCCACCGCCACACGCACTCTGTACTTCTCTGAGATCAATGCCAATCAGCAATTCTTTATTACTGTCGATGGCCAGACGCCGACTTTGTTCAGCCCCAATAACCCGCCGGCCATTACTACAACGCAGGGCTCGGTGGAGGACTGGATCATTCAGAACCGCTCACTCGAGAACCACGAGTTCCACCTGCATCAGGTTCATTTCCTGTTGTTGGAACGGAATGGCGTACCGGTGCCGCCATCGCAACAGCAATTCCTGGATATGGTGGAAGTCCCATTCGGCACTGGAGCGCCGCCATACCCAAGCGTCAAGGTGCGGGCGGATTTCCGCGGACCTGACATCGGCGATTTCGTGTATCATTGCCACATCCTGAATCATGAGGACAACGGCATGATGGCGATCATTCGTGTTTTGCCGAATGACGCCGCAGCAAAGCCGGCGAATACTGTGCCTCCCGCGGTAGCTAAACCTCAAACCAAAACAACTGCTGTCGCACTTTTGCTCACCGGGCGAAAGGACTAACCACGCGTACCGCGATTGATTTCAGGGCGGAGGGCGAAACAATTGCCCTCCGCCGTACGCGCGTTAAACAGATCGCCGCGGTTCTGTTATTCATCGCCGCCGCTTTTCTGGGCGGCTATGCCTACGGCCACCGCCACGCGCCCGTTACGGCCAGCACCGCCATTGCCAGCCGCCGCATCCTTTACTATCGCTGCCCGATGCATCCCTCCTATCGGTCCAGCCATCCGGGAACCGCACCCTGCTGCGGCATGCTCCTGGAGCCGGTATACGAAGACGATCCCGCACCCCCGTCCAATGCAGCCATCCGTATCACACCGCAACAACAGGACCTCATGGGTGTCGAGTACGAAACGGTGGAATACACGCCGTCATACCACCTCGTTCACGGCGACGCTCGCATTGTTCTGAATGACACTCGTGTGGTTCGCGTTCAGACCAAGCTTGAAGGGTTTGTAGATCAGTTATACGTTAAGTCGGCGGGCGATGCACTTCGACGGGGGCAGTTGCTGCTCACAATCTACAACCGGCGCGCATACTCAATGGCGCAGACTGAGTTGCTGAATGCCCTGATGGCGTCGGGCGGAATGGGGTTATCTTCGGAGGCGGCGGCCAGTCCCGATGCGCGCAATGCCGCTCGCGAAGCAGTGTTGGCCGCACGCCAGCATTTAGAGATGCTCGGGTTCACCGAGGACCAGATTGAAGCAGTTTCCCGCGCGCATCAACCCTTGCGCAGCCTGCCGCTCTACTCACCGATTGACGGCATTGTGGTCGAGCACCATACGGCCCTCAATCAGAGCATCGGCATGGAACCGCTGCTTACGATCGCCGATCTCTCGCAACTCTGGGTGGTCGCTAACTTCAACGCCGCGGACGCATCTGGAATTCAACCCGGCCAGAGTGCAACGTTGAAGCTCCCCAATGGTTCAGGCCGGAGCTACCGCTGTATTGTGGACCGCATTCTCCCCGAGCTAGATTCTGAGACCCAAACCGTGAGCGTGCGCCTGCTGCTCGATAATCGCGGCCTGCTGCTCAAGCCAAACATGTACGGCGAGATTGAGTTGCGAACCGGATCCGGGCGCCGGATGCTCACGGTTTCGCAAGCAGCCGTACTTGACAGCGGCCATACCCGGTTCGTATTCGTCGATCTGGGGAGCGGTTTCTTAGATCGGCAAGAGGTGGTAACTGGCGAACAGTTTGGCGGCCGGGTCGAGATCGTCCACGGTCTCAAGCAAGGCCAGCGCATCGTCGCTTCCGGTAACTTCCTTCTCGATTCCGAGGTACAGCTTCATACGTCGCGGTGACATGTGACAGACCGGGTTATTGAGTGGTCGGCTCGCAATCCCGTCCTCGTGCTGTTGCTGACATCGGCGGCCGTAGTCGCGGGCTGGTGGTCCGTACAACGGATGCCGCTCGATGCGCTCCCGGATCTCAGCGAGACGCAGGTGATCGTCAATGCCCGTTGGGACCGCAGCCCCGACATTATAGAGGATCAGGTCACGTATCCGATCGTGACCGCCATGCTGGGTGCCCCGCGCGTGAAGGATGTTCGCGGCATATCGGATTTCGGCGCTTCCTATATCTATGTTGTCTTCGATGAAGGCACTGATTTATATTGGGCTCGCTCGCGAACGCTCGAGTATCTCGCCAGAGCGCTCCCACACATTCCGTCAGAGGTGAAGACGGAACTCGGCCCCGACGCCACCGGGCTCGGCTGGGTCTTTCAATATGCTCTGGTTGACACCACTCATACCCACAACCTGGCTCAGCTGCGCTCCATCCAGGATTGGTATCTCCGGTATCACCTGTCTGCCGTTCAAGGTGTGGCCGAAGTCGCATCGCTCGGCGGCTTTGTCCGGCAGTATCAGATCAACGTCAACCCCGACCGGCTGCGCGAACTCAACATCCCGATCGCAAAGGCGATCGCGGCCGTGCGCGCCGGTAATAACGACATAGGCGGCCGTCTCATCGAACTAGGCGGCCGCGAATACATGGTGCGAGGCCGCGGCTACATTCACTCTGTTCAGGACATTGAAGAAATTGGACTCGGTGTAGGCAGCAACGGAGTGCCCATCCGCGTTCGCGATGTCGCAAGCGTGGTCCTCGGACCCGAGTTACGCCGCGGCGTCTCCGACCTCGACGGAAAAGGGCAGACCGTTTGCGGCATCGTCGTGATGCGTCATGGTGAAAACGCGCTGCGCGTAATTGATCGCGTCAAAGCCAGGCTCAAAGATATCGAACGCGGTCTGCCGGCGGGCGTGAAGGTCCTCACAACATATGATCGCTCGGAACTGATTCTCGGCAGTGTCTCCAACCTGACATGGACCATATGCGAAGAACTCGCGGTGGTTGCGCTCATCATTCTTCTTTTTCTGTGGCACTTTCCGAGCGCGGTAATCCCGATCGTGACGATTCCCGTCGCAGTGCTGGTTGCCTTCGTTCCCATAGGTCTGACCGGCATGACGGCCAATATCATGTCACTCGGGGGCATTGCCATCGCCATCGGCGCCATGGTGGATGCCTCGATTGTTGTTGTCGAACAGAGCCACAAAAGGCTGGAGCGATGGCAGAAAAGCGACGGTAGCCAGGACTTCCGCAGCGTTATCATTCAGGCGCTGCAGGAAGTTGGCGGTGCCAGCTTCTTTTCGCTTCTGGTGATAGCCGCCGCTTTCCTTCCCGTTCTCGCGCTCGAGGCACAGGAAGGGAAATTGTTCAAGCCGCTCGCGATCACCAAGAGTCTCGCCATGATTGCGGCCGCTGTTCTCGCCATCACGCTCGATCCGGCCTTGCGGCTGCTCTTCACGCGTGTGAAGGGCTTCCACTTCAAGCCGCGCTGGGCACGCCGCGTGGCTAACGGCATATTCATCGGCCGCATTCGCGAAGAAGAACGCCATCCCGTGAGCCGAGCTCTGATACGGCTGTACGTTCCGGTCGTACGCTGGAGTCTGCGCCGGCGCTGGATCGTGATCACAGGAGCTTTAACGTTGGTGCTGATCACGATCCCGGTATACCGGCGGCTCGGATCGGAGTTCATGCCCTCGCTCGATGAGGGATCGATTCTGTTCATGCCGGTCACGATGCCGGGCATTACGCTCAATGAGGCGCGGCGCCTGATGCAGGCTCAGGACCGCGTTCTTGCGTCCTTCCCCGAAGTTGCGCGCGTCACCGGCAAGGCAGGACGGGCGGATACGGCCACCGATCCCGCGCCGCCATCGATGATTGAGACTGTCATTCTGCTTAAACCGAAAGAGCAGTGGCCGAAAATTGCGACGTGGTATTCCGGGTTTCCAGCATGGCTTCATCCGGCATTTCGCCACATCACGCCTGACCATGAATCGACCGCGGATCTGGTCGCCCGCATGGATGAAGCGCTCCACATCCCCGGCGTATCGAATGCCTGGACCATGCCCATTCGGGCACGCATCCAGATGCAGGCCACCGGCATCCGCACTGCTGTCGGTGTAAAGATAACGGGACCGGACCCGGTCGTGATTCAGTCAATCGGCGAGCAGATTGAGAGCGTACTCCGAAGTGCGCCGGGCACTCGCGGCGTCTTCGCCGAACGAACCGGCGGGGGCTACTTCCTGGACATCAACCTCAAACGCGAGCAGTTGGCGCGCTACGGTCTCAACGTCGAGGACGCCGGCACTATCGTGGCGAACGCAATTGGTGGCGATGACGTGACCATGGTGTTTGCCGGGCGGGAACGTTACCCGGTCAGCATCCGATACCCTCAGGACGCACGCAGCGGCATTCCGGAACTCGAACGAATTAGCGTACCCATTATGGACGGGTCGCGATCTGTGCCGCTGCGGGATATTTCCGACATCCGGCAGGCACAGGGCCCCGCGATGCTGCGCGATGAGAACGGGCTGCTCACAGGGTATGTGTATGCGGACGTGGCTGCCGCGGACATCGGTCACTACGTCTCGCAGGCGAAGTCGCTCGTCGACACCGGGATAAAGCTGCCGCCTGGATATGCCACGAACTGGAGCGGTGAGTTCGAGGCCATGGCGCGCGTCGGAGAGCGTCTGAAAGTGATCTTGCCGCTGACGGCTTTCGTAATCGTGTTGCTGCTGTATTGGAATACGAAGTCACTCACCCGCACCGCAATGGTACTGCTCGCGGTGCCGTTCTCCGCGATTGGCGGCATCTGGTTGTTAGCCGCGCTCGGGTACAACCTGAGCGTGGCGGTCTGGATTGGTTTGATCGCGTTGATGGGAGTGGACGCTGAGACGGGCGTCTTCATGCTTCTGTATCTGGACCTCGCATTCGAGGAACGCAGCCGGGCCGGTATGCTGCGTGATCACCGCGATCTGCGCGAGGCCATTGTCGAAGGCGCAGCCGGACGCATCCGGCCCAAATTCATGACGGTCAGCGCCATGTTTCTTAGCCTCGTACCCATGCTGTGGTCCAACGGTCCCGGTGCCGACGTGATGAAGCACATCGCTGCTCCGATGGCCGGCGGCATCGTGACGTCCTTCATTCTGGAGCTGGTCGTATACCCCGCGCTTTACGACCTTTGGCGGACGCGATCGAATTCGGCCTGGTCAAGACCCGCGTAGCGTAGCACGGGATGACGGCAAAAGGAGCTTGGCGTTAACGCCGGCAAAAACGTATGCCAGCAAAATGTAATGACAACCGCGTTACGCTCTGTATTCTGGTATTGGAATAAAGAGGGTTCCAATGGTGACAACCATGACGCATCGGGCATCCCGCCGACAGGCTAAAAAGGCGCGGGATGTCCGCAAGCCTCTGAACATGCGGATCAAGCCAGAAATGCGCAGCCTGCTCGATATGGCGGCAGAGCTGACCGGCAAGACCCTCACCGATTTCGTCCTCGATGCAGCGCGTCAGGCCGCTCAGAGTGCTTTGCTGGATCGCTCCGTGATTCCGCTGGAAGGCAAGGCTTATAAGGCTTTCGTGGCCCTGCTTAATGCGCCGCCTCAGCCCAATGAACGGCTGCGTAAAAGTCTGCAAACTCCCGCTCCGTGGGAGTAACGAGTGGCTCTATCCGTGCCGGCTGTGCTGGCTGAGCATCACGAACTGGACAACTTCAATTGCGGCGAGACCTCGCTAGCGCAAAGGGCACGGATGCGCGCCGAGATGCAGGAGGGCAACTCCACTGTTTTTGGCTCGGGGCGCTTGACTCCGCGCCCGTCTTGCGCGGCTTGCTTACTAGACGAGTGGCTGAAAAAACGCGCGCGTCCAAACCAAGCCGGTGGCGCGAGCCGCGTGTTCGTGATCTGCGAAAGGAACCGCGTCGTAGGGTATTATGCCCTGTCGTCCTTCTGCGTTACGCCTGCGATTGTGCCCGGCCGTTTTCGCCGTAACATGCCCGATCCCATTCCCGTCGTGCTCCTCGGCCGACTCGCGATTGATAAGGCCTGGCAGCATCAGGGTATCGGCCGCGCGCTGTTTCGCGACGCTGCAATCCGCGTGTCCCATGCAGCGGACGCGATCGGCGTCCGTGGCATCGTTGTTCATGCAATTTCAGACGAGGCGCGGAAATTCTATCTCGCCCTCGGTTTCACCGAATGTCCCGGCCAGCCTATGACTCTCGTCGTTACATTGCAAGACATCCGCGCCGTGCTTGGTTGATCTGCTACTGCGAAGCAGTTTTTTGCGGTATTGAATCGCAATAAAGCTGGATCAGTTACCGGAGTATCCATTCCCCAGTCTGTTTGATTTCGGCGTACATGGCATCGGGCGCCAAATCGAACTCGCCGGGCCAGGTAACCGTGCCATACTGCACCTCTGCTTCGGCGAACCGGGCGGGATCCACCAACTGGGCGAACACGCCAGCACGCGGCGAGTGGATCAGGTCATTCATATTCACGTATCCTTCGATACCATCGTGAAAACGAACCCGAAGACGATAGCCATCGAGCGCCTGGACTTCGGCTACATCGTCCGGCTGATTGCAAACGATGGGGGGTACGCTTTCGGTCATGGCAGTGGATTGATCTTCGCCGGCGTTTCGTGACGCTCGCACAACAACTAAGTTTTCCATAAGCCCGGCTCGGTGGAGGTGCGCCCATTCCAGTACCAAACGCTCTGCCGTGCCGAAGTCGACAACGGATTATAGAATCAGATAGGGATGGGTTCAAACACCGTCACTCCAAATACGGAAGCCGCAATCCTCGCCCGTGTAATGCAGGCGTCGGATCGCCTCAGCCGTGACGTCGCGCAGTATCTGCTTTCGATCGAATTTCAAACTACCGACCTGGAGCGCATGAATCATTTGTCCAGCTGCGCCCAGGAAGGGAATCTCACATCCGAAGAGGCGATCGAACTCGATAGTTATCTGCACGTCGGCAGTCTGCTATCCATCCTGCAATCGAAGGCCCGGCGTTTTCTGAAAACGGAGACTTCCGCTCGCCTGCAGTGAGCCCGGTACTGCTTCGTCAGATTTGGAAACGGGCCGGCAACCGCTGCGAGTACTGCCATATTCCGCACCCGCAATTCCTGCTGCCGTTTCAAGTCGATCACATAATTGCCCGCCAGCACGGCGGCGAATCGACGCTCGAAAATCTCGCACTGGCTTGTTTCCATTGCAATCGCTATAAGGGGCCGAATATAGCGGGTCGGGATCCGGACACCCGCGAACTCGTGCGGTTGTTTCATCCGCGGACCGATATCTGGTCCGAGCATTTTGAACTGTCACATGCTCGCATCGTGGGGCGCACCTCTATTGGCCGTACTACAGTTCAAGTGTTATCTATGAACGCTGACGATTTATTGCTCGTTCGTCTTGCGCTGATCGATGAAGGCGGCGTGGACTTCCAGTAACATCCCGTTCCAGCAGAACACCCATCTCCGGTTACGCAAATCGGCTCGGCGCCAGTGCAAAAACAACGTAATGACGACGGCGTTACGCCCTGACATGTCTGGTGTTGAAAAAGAGCGTCGCGCCGCTCGTTTACTGTTTAGTGTGTGCAATCATCTCGCGCCGCAGAATGTCATTGATGCGGGACTGATATCCGGCACCTTGGGACTTCAGCCAGGCGATGACGTCAGCATCGAGCCGGAGTGCGATCGGCTGTTTGATGGGCCGATAGAACTTTCCGACCACTGCGTTCCTCCACTTGGGATCGTTCGGATCCTGCCGAGGGATGTCCGAATAATCGATCGCTGAATCGGGCATAGCCTTCACGGCTTCAAGTTCGCGCCTCAGCTTAGCGCTGAGCCGACGACCGGTAGATTGTTTCTTCATAGCTGTCCGCCTTTCTTGCACTGATGAGCAGTGCCAGCTCGAAGCTGATGCGGTGTTTACGCTTGTTCAGCGCGTTTTTCCGGCTGTCCCACCGCCGCTGCATCTAGACACTATTGTATAGACATTAGAATGTATACGCAGCCCCGTTCCTTCCTTTCGGATGAAGGCAAACAAAACCGCACGCGCGCACCCTGTCGACCTACTGCACGCCGGGCTATGCACCACGTAGCTCCAGAACATCGATCAAGTGACTTGCGCGTAGACCTCTACATAGGTATACTCTTACCGTGGCAGACGGACCGAGGCTCACCTACGCATCTTGTTTGATCCTGAGGGCCGTCGAAGCTGGGCATATCTACGGCTACACAGTCATGGAAGTTACTGGTCTCCCCAGCGGAACCGTGTATCCTGCCCTCCGGCGTTTGGAACGTGAGCGGCTAATCCAATCGCGGTGGGAAAAACAGTCGATTGCGGATGCCGCGCTACGGCCTGCACGCAAGTATTTCAACCTCACGCGTCAAGGGAAGGCGGCGCTGGACGCGTCGATGAAGCGATATCCGTTGCTTGCACACTTAGCGCCTCGCGAGGAGGTCTCGGGATAGATGACCCCAAAATGGCTACAAACCGAAACCATCCGCACGGCTTCACTTCTAGTTCCAAGCGACGAGCGCGGCGAGTGGGTCGAGTGGTGGTGCTCAGAACTTTGGTACGTGTCGCCCCGCGAGGCGACCCGTTTTTGTGCCGGCGCCTTCCGCGATGCACTTTGGGTCAGGAGGAATAGCTCACTTTCAGGCAAGCGAACAAGACGTTTCCGCTCGCCGTTTGCTTGCCTTGCTGTGTTGGGGACACTTTCAGTACCAAGCATCTGGATCACGAATCGCCTGGAAGGGATGTTGCCGTTCCGCGTCGTCCATGGAATGTCGGCGGTGGCCGGACTTTGCGACGTCCTCTTTTTCTACCTGATACTGGCAGCCGTTGCTTTCATCATCAGGGATTCTCCGGGGAATCGGCGCCCGGTGCCCCGGCCCAACACTGCACGAAGTTGGGTCTTTCTGGGCGTCAAAATCGGACTTGTTCTGCCTATCTTGCATTGCGCGATGGTCGCTATAGTCGTCGTCAACCTGCCACCTCTGTCGCTCGCGTTCTTTGCGGGATGCGTCCTGCTGTTTCGGTGGATCTTTGCGGATCAACTGCGCCGTTGTCCGGTATGTCTGCGGCTGTTAAATGAAACAGTTCGTATTGGCACTCCTGCGCAAACATTTTTGAGCTGGTATGGCGGCGAGTCGATGTGCGCTCGAGGCCACGGATTCTTGCATGCTCCAGGAGCACCTGCAACCTATTCCCGAGAACCTAAGTGGATTGATCTAAACGATTCCTGGAGAGCATTGCAATCGAAGGCAGCGGGGTTTCGGTGATGAATGCGCTGGAAGTGCGCAAGTTGGCAAAGCGCTTCCTTGGCGCTCTTGCGGTAGACGATGTGAGTTTTTCGGCGTACCCAGGAGAAGTTACTGGATACCTTGGCCCGAATGGCTCAGGCAAATCCACCACCATGAAAATCATCGCCGGTCTGATTGAGCCGAGTGCCGGAGAAGTTCTTTTCGGCGGTGAATCCATTCGCCGCGACCTCATAGCACATAAGCGGCGCACAGGCTATGTGCCCGAAGAGCCACATCTCTACGCACATCTGAGCGGTCTCGAATACCTGACCATGGTGGCTCAGCTACGTGAGTTGCCGCCTAAGAGGACGGCCGAACGCATTGATGGTCTGCTTCGTCTGTTCTCACTTCATTCCGACCGTCACGCTCCCATTTCGGCGTATTCGAAAGGTATGCGCCAGAAGGTCCTCCTCATTGCAGCGCTGCTACACGATCCCGATCTCCTCCTGCTCGATGAGCCGTTTTCCGGTCTCGACGTTTCCTCCGCTTTAATCCTTCGAAGCCTCATTGGGGAGCTGGCTCTGCGCGGCAAGGTGGTTCTCTTCAGCTCCCATGAACTGGAGACCGTCGAACGCGTTTCCTCCCGCGCGGTCATCCTGCATCGTGGCAAAGTCGTCGCTGACGATTCCATCCAGAATCTTCGTGCACTGCGCTCCGCTTCTACTCTGGAGGACGTATTCTCACGACTCGCCATTGAGCAGGACAGTGCTGCCGTTTCGCGTGAAATCGCCGACCTCATTCGGGCGTGAGGCGATCGCCGTGAAAAGAGTCCAGTTTCGCGTTCTTTATCGCGAGTTCCTGTTCCGGATTATCGATCTGGAAATGCTCTCGAAACATGCGGAACGCGACAGCCGCACACTGCTGGGCCAATTCGCATCTCTGCTGATTTTTTGCAGTGTGATTCTGGTTCTGCTGGCCTGGGCTTGGGCCGCGAATGTAAAAAACGAGCGCGTACCGCCGCTCATTCAACTGACAGACGCCTGGGCCATGCAGCATTTCCTGATTGCCACCACCATGCTGGTGATCGGTCTCCTCGCTCTGTTGAGTTGGGACTCCACCTTTCCAGACCGCCGCGACCTGCTGGTGCTCGGACCTCTGCCCGTGCGCGCGCGAACCTTGTTTCTGGCGAAAATTGCAGCGGTTGCAACAGCCCTGGGTCTCGCTTTGGCGGCTCTGCACGCCGGTGCCGGTATTGCATGGCCGCTCGCCTTGGCTCAATATCATTCCACAGCTGCTCCCGCGTTGGTTTTCGATCCGCCACTGCCGGCTGTTCGTGCCTCGAATTTCGCTTCAGTGATGAACCAGGATATGACGCCGATGCTATGCCATCTCGATCTCGCCGCGGTTGACGGCGGCGCTGGCCTGGTAATTGGTGTGTCCACGCACGGCCAGCGGCGAATAGTGACCTACGGAACAGCGAAGTGCGATTCGCTCTTTGAGATCGGTTCCATCACTAAGACGTTCACGGGTCTGTTGCTCGCGCAAATGGCCGTACGCGGGGAAGTGGACCTTCGCGATCCGGTGCGCGACTTCTTACCGCCGCGAACTGTCGCGTCTCCGAAGGGCTTCGAAGCCACTTTGCTTGATCTGGCTACGCATCACTCGGGTCTGCCGCCGATGCCCGATAACACTGGCCCTGCCAACCAGCGCGAATCTTTCACTAATTACCACGCCTCCGATCTTTACGATTTCATTCAGCGCCACGGGCTTGAGAAACCTTCCAACGCGACATTTCTTTACAGCAATCTCGGGTTCGCGGTACTTGGAGCGGCGCTCGCAAATCGCGCGGGTACCAGCTATCCGGCGCTTCTGCAGCGCAACATCACGGAACCGCTCAGAATGAATGACACAGTCATCGCTCTCTCACCTGAGCAGCGCAGCCGCTTCTTGCAAGGGTATGGCGCTGACGCTCGCCCAACTCCTGCATGGGATCTGGACGCCTTCGCGAGTGCTGGGGGAATCCGTTCCACCGCCGTGGACATGCTCACTTATTTGAAAGCGCAGCTTCATCCCGAAACAGCTCCCTTTCGCGCAGCCCTGATTGAATCCCAGAAATTTCGCGATTACGTTGCGGGTAATATGCGCATTGCCCTTGCCTGGGTGTACGATCCCGGTACCGGGGTCTACGCTCACGATGGCGCCACAGGAGGCTTTACCAGCTACACCTGCTTCGACCCGCACCGCGACTTTGCGGCCGTTGTTTTGCTGAATGCCCACCCCGTCAAATTCCCTATGTTGACGGTTCTCGGTGAACATGTACGGCAGCGCCTCTCAGGAGAACCGGCTTTGTCGCTGACGCCAATCTCGGTAGCGCCCGCGGGCCCCATTCGTTCCTTTTTCGCTTATTGGATCGCTATGATTGCCGCCGGTGTGTTCATGTTCTGCTGCGTGCTTGGCCTCCAAGGCGTAGCTGCGCAGTTGCTTCCGCGGCGATGGTTTCTGCGCGCCTCCGCTTTTCTGCAGCTTGTCGTCTTCTGTGTTCTTTTGATTGGCTATTTCCTGCAACGCTCGCCGGCCAGTGTTTTGATAAATGACGCGCATAAGCCATGGTTGGCCTGGGTCCCCTCGTATTGGTTCGTCGGGTTATATCAGCAGGTAAGCGGTTCGTTGCATCCGGCGCTCAGCCCCTTCGCGATGCGCGCGTGGATGGGTCTATTCGCGAGTGGCTTGATCACGGCTGCCGCCTATGCTGCTTCTTATCGCACGGTCAGCAACATCGTCGAGCAGCCGGATATTGCGCCAGCCTTCCGAAGCGGCCGGCTTCCACGATTTGGCGGCTTATTCCAAACGGCCATCGTACATTTCAGTATTCGTAGCTTGCTCCGCAGCCGCCGGCATCGCATCATTTTTGCCTTCTACGTTGGCGCCGGCCTCGCTTTTGCGATCTTGTTCCTGAATGCGCCTCCCGAGCTCACAGGACCGACGGAGGGTGGCTCTTGGGATCCGCTCTCGATTCCGTTGCTTGCTTCCACAATCGCTGTGATGGGAGTTTCAGTCATAGGCGCGCGAAAGGTTTTCTCCTTACCGCTGGATTTGCGTGCCAACTGGATTTTCCGAACCATGCCCTTTCGTGCCGGGCGACAGTGCGTGGCGGCCCGGCGCCGCGCCCTCATCGCGATATCGGTCGCACCCGTGTGGGCCATCTCGGCGGGGCTGCTTCTCTGGCTGTGGCCATGGCGTCTGGCGGCAGCGCATCTTGCGGTTCTCCTCTTCTTCGGCATCATCCTGGCTGAATTCAGTGTCGACGGCGTACAGAGGATCCCGTTTACCTGCTCTTATCTTCCAGGAAAATCGAAAATTTATCTGACCTTCTGGCTGTGGATCTCACTCCTGCTGTTCGGGACAATAGAAGCCGCCCTAAATGAGCGTGATGCGCTCACATCGGGTGCCGGAACCACGGCAATGTTGCTCGGACTCGGATTAGCCGCCGCCATCTGCATTCTCCGCAATAACCGGTTTGCGCACCCGAGTCGGGCAGAACTTCGCCACGAAGAGATGCCAGCGGATCAAGTTTTGACTCTCGATTTGTCGTGAGGTGTGTGGCTGAGGCGGCCTTCCCGCTCTACTAGTGCGTCGAGCAGCCCCACGCCCGATCGACAAAAGCATGAAAGAATTTTTTGCGACGCGCCATGTCGATTTTGGGGCCGCTGTTTCGACGTGTCAGTAGGAAGCGGAAGGACGAGAGAAATGATGACCTGGACGCAAAAATTTCGGATCACGGCGGTATTGATGGCGGGCATGGTGCTAATGGCCATTGCCCCATCCGGATTGCGGGAAGCCGGTACACACGTGTCATGCGTAGCGCATCGGCTCGTCCAGTGCTATGAAACAATCCGCCTGGTCTATGACCTGGAGCGGCAGTTCAAGAAATCGGGCGAACGGTCCGGAGCGTATGTTATGCAATCCACTGTTCACGCATGAACAAGAGATTTCGCCGCCGACTCCGTAGTAACTTCTAAGCTCTTGTACGATAATCCATGGGTGCTCACTGAACGTCCTCAGCCCTGCTTTCGCAAACGCTGATGAGGCTCACAGGCCGTAATGCGATTGTTACCGGCGGCAGCACGGGTCTTGGGCTTTCTGTAGTCGCAGCATGCGACCGCGCATGGGATCGGGCTGCCTATTTTGGCTGTGCGGGCGCCACGGATCCTATTCATGGAACGACTCCTCTTTGGATTGTCCTTTTACTGCAGCCGTGAGCTATCGTGGAGCTTCCGCTCTAAATTCGGCAAAGAGCCAAGTGTCAAAATTTGACGTGCAAGCCGACAAGCGCGCGGGCTATCTGTGGAAAGAAATCCATCGGGAGCCAACCGGAAGATTGTCGTCCCTGACACAAGCCGCAGAACTCCGTCGCCGTCCTCCGTAACAACAAATAGATAATTTTGTCCTAAAGAGATCGGAACCCCAGTGTGCGGAGCTTCAATGAGCGTAATGCCGTCGATTAAGGCTCTCCCGCCCCATGTCTGCAGCGCGACTTCACCTTGCTGCAACGGAAGCAGCATCGAAGGCGGGGCGGCCCGTTTTGCACACTCGGCACACCGGGAAAACTTGTTAAGTGTCGTGAGTACTTGAAGCTTATACCACGTATAAATAAACTGTTGATCTGTGTTTGTCGCCTGCTGGACCGGTCTAGCCACGATGAATCCGTATTTAGTGGCCGCAACAGCTACCGATTCATTGCCCGATTCTTCTTCGCTGAATGACGCAATCTCAAATGACGTTTGTCCTTTTTGCTTCGCCAGCTGGGCCCACCATGCTAGACTGCCGGCGTTTTGCGCCAATGTTA
This sequence comes from Acidobacteriaceae bacterium, assembly GCA_019245255.1. Taxonomy (GTDB): domain Bacteria; phylum Acidobacteriota; class Terriglobia; order Bryobacterales; family Bryobacteraceae; genus Bog-105. The sequence continues at coordinate 15,394 of JAFARV010000330.1, forward strand.
GGGGGTAGGGCACAAAAGCGGCGGCAATAATTAAGGCAAATGAGGCTTTTACACGCATCAAAGATCCTCTTTAGCACTGACGTACTTAGTTACTGAACCGGCGCCTGAAACCAGGTTCCCAGCTTGGTAGCTAGGCAGGACGCGACGTAAGCATTTTGGACCGGCAACGGTTTCGCCGCGAGTATCGTCAGATGCTGAAACAATCCCTGGCGCGAGGCCCCGAATGATATTCCGACTCCGCAGTAACTTCTAAGCTCTTGTACGATAATCCATGATGCTCACTGAACGTCCTCAGCCCTGCTTTCCCAAACGCTGATGAGGCTCACAGGCCGTAATGCGATTGTTACCGGCGGCAGCACGGGTCTTGGGCTTTCGATTGCCGCCGCATTCCTTTCTAACGGCGCCAATGTCGCGATATGCGGTCGTGAGGAAAGTACATTGGCGGTTGCCGTCAAGCATCTGAACGATCATGCCGCAGCATCGCAACAGGTTCTCAGCATGACCTGCGATGTTTCAGAACCCGATGCAGTCAACAGGTTTGTTACGCACTGCACGGACCAGTTCGGCAGGATTGACATCCTCATCAACAACGCCGGCGTCCTCGGTCCTATCGGCAATATAGAAGACCTCGATCTCAATCTGTGGCGTCGCACCTGTGAAGTCAACCTCTACGGAGTTGTCGTAACTACGCAACGCCTGATTCCGCATATGAAGGCGAACGGATACGGAAAAATCATCAACATTTCCGGAGGCGGGGCCACATCGCCCAGACCCTTCTTCAGTGCTTATGCGGCCTCTAAGGCGGCTGTGGTACGGCTTACTGAAACCATCGCTGTTGAACTGAACGGAACGGGTATTGATGTAAACGCTATTGCTCCCGGCGCGCTCAACACCCGAATGCTTGCCCAAACACTCGAGGCTGGGCCGGAGCGTGCCGGCGGCGCGCAGTTTGCCCAGGCTCTGAAACAGTCCGAAACCGGTGGCAACTCGCCTGAAGACGCTGCGGAACTATGCGTGTATCTCGCCTCGGCGTGCGGGGACGGCATCACGGGCCGGCTCATCAGCGCAGTCTGGGATCCCTGGATCTCTCTCGACCAGCGGCGTGAAGACTTGAGCACTACCGACATCTACACCTTGCGTCGCATCGTGCCCGAAGATCGGGGCAAATCGTGGAAATGATCCACCCGCATACGGAGCCGCCTGCGCAACAGTTGCGGTTTGCAATCATCGGTTGCGGGCTGATCGGAAACAAACGTTTGCAATCGTTGCGAAACCATTCTGTAGTCGCAGCATGCGATCTCGCATGGGATCGGGCTGCGGATCTGGCTGCGCGGGCCGGATCACAATGCGTCCCGGCTACCAGTTCTGATGCCGTTCTCACCTCCGATGCAGATGCGGTGATTATCTCGGCAACCAACGCCGCACTCGCGCCCCTGACAGCCGAATGCATTCGCCATGGGAAGCATGTACTGGTTGAGAAGCCCGTCGGAATCTCCACGGCGGAAATTGATGAGCTGCTCAAACTCGCTGAGGATCACCGTACTTTGGTCCGCGCCGGCTACAACCACCGTTACCACCCGGCGATTCAGAAGGCACGACAGATCTTCGAGTCCGGCATCATCGGGGAATTAATGTTCATTCGCGCGCGCTACGGGCATGGCGGCCGCATCGGCTACGATCGCGAATGGCGTGCAGATCCCGCGCAATCCGGCGGCGGTGAGCTGATTGATCAAGGCGTGCATCTGATCGATCTCGCCGGCTGGTTTCTGGGACCCTGGACATCCGTCGATGGCCACGCCACTACGTATTTCTGGCAAATGCCCGTTGATGATAATGCCTTTCTGAGCCTTCGCAATGCCGCCGGGAACACCGCCTGGCTGCACGTCAGTTGCACGGAATGGAAGAATCTGTTCTCCTTTGAGATCTACGGCAAACACGGCAAGCTGCACATCGAAGGGCTGGGTGGAAGCTATGGAGTCGAGCGCCTGTATCACTATCAGATGCTGCCTGCCATGGGTCCTCCCGACACGATTATTTATGAATACCCGCGCGGAGATGAATCGTGGCGTCTGGAGACCGCTGAGTTCGTCGACGACATTCTGCTAAATCGCACGCCCACACCAGGCCTGCAGGAAGCGCGCGCGACGCTGGCCGTCGTCGAAGAAATCTACCGGAAATCGATGCCGTCCTCCAACCATCTGCGCGCGGCTCTTGCTAACTCATGATCATCACGCGTTCTCCTTTACGAATCACCCTGGGCGGCGGTGGAACGGACTTGCCGTCCTACTACGAACAGCACGGTGGATTTCTGATCGCCGCCGCCATCAACAAGTACGTCTACATCACCGTTCACGAAACGTTCCAACAGGAGTTCATCATCAAGTACTCACGCCTGGAACGGGTGAAAACCATCGATGAAATCGAGCACCCGATCATCCGCCAGGCGCTTCGCACGGTGGGGATCGATACGAATGCCCACCTCGAAATCACCTCCATGGCCGACATTCCGTCGGGAACCGGTCTCGGCTCATCGGGCAGCTTCACAACGGCGTTATTGAAGGCTCTGCATTCGTATAAACGCCATCTGATTCATCCTTCCGAACTCGCGGAACAGGCATGTGACATCGAGATCAATCAGTTACGTGACCCCGTCGGAAAACAGGACCAGTACGCCGCCGCTTACGGAGGCATCACCTGCTTTCAGTTTTGCGCCAACGGCCAAGTCTCGGCCTGGCCGCTGAACCTTTCTGAGGAGACACGTTACAACCTGGAAGACAATCTGGTGCTGTTCTTTACCGGCTACTCGCGTGCTGCCTCGGACGTACTTCGCGAGCAGGACGACAAGAGCAGAGCCATGGATCCGGCTATGATCGAAAACCTGCATTTCGTCAAAGATCTTGCTGAGCGCAGCCGGCAAGCGATGGAAGCAGGTGAGTTGCGTGAATTCGCCAGACTCATGGACATCCACTGGCAGAACAAGAAAAAGCGCTCTTCAAACATGTCGAACCAGCACATCGACGAGTGGTACACGCATGCCATGGCGAACGGTGCGCTCGGCGGAAAATTGATCGGCGCCGGCGGTGGCGGCTTTTTGCTTTTCTATTCCGAAGAAAAATCGCGGCTCCGGCATGCCATGCGCGAATGCGGCCTCACGGAAGTCCGCTTTTCCTTTGCATCCGAAGGAACCAGTGTTGTTACCGTCTAGCTCTTGTATCCGGGTATGCAGAAACGCGACATCGGTCTGCCCGTAGCCATTCTTGCCGGTGGCTTGGCGACACGGCTGCGCCCTCT
>JAFARV010000377.1 GCA_019245255.1 Acidobacteriaceae bacterium
GCATTATTGCAGAGAAGGTGCACCGCCCCGAACTCGTCGTAGGCGCGCGTTGCAAGCCGTTCCAGATCGTCGCGCTTCGAGACATTCACCTGCTCTCGAATGATCGTCGCTCCGCTTTGGCGCATTTCGTCTGCGACTTGCTCGAGCGGTGCCTGTTCGATATCCGCAAGCACAACCTTCATACCTTCTGCCGCGAATTGGCGGGCCATTTCGCGCCCGATTCCGCTGGCGGCGCCTGTAACAACTGCAACTTTTCCTCTAAATTCACGCACGGGTCGAGTCTACATGAAGTCCCTTAGGCTTGCTCACTTTGATACGTTGATTCCATGACGATGGATCTGCAGACGCTGCGAACAGACATCCAGAGCTATCTCGAACAATCCAATCTCGCGATTTTTCACGGTTTCCCGAATCTGCAGGAACAGGTTTCCGTGTATTGGGACACTGAGCGTCATCCGGATTTTCGTGAGTTTCTTCATGCTGCCGAGAAAGCGGGGGCCACGCTCGTCGTCTTTTACTACGAACAGTTCACACAGGATGAGATCGACGATGCATTCGACGATCTCGAAACTGCTCTGCTGGGCCGCGAGGAACGTCGTCAGTATGAGAGCCGCATGCGGGAGTTGCAGAAATACGAAGGCTTCACCTGCGAACTGGAATTGTCGTTCAGCCTTACTGGACGTGTTTACATGTACAAAATCCGCACCGATTGGTACCGCGAGTGGGAAGATATCACCTCGGAACTCGATCTTGCGGCCGATGAGAATACAGAGGAGGAAGATAGCGAAGACGATCCCATGTCCGGTTATTTTTCGACAAATTGATGGCTGACCTAAACCCAGCTACCGGATCCGCAGTGCAGGCACGTTGGAGAAGGGCGCCTGCACGATGGGCGCTGCCACTCCAGAATGACGAACTCGTCGCGTCGATGGAGCGGGACCTGAAGGTTCATCGTCTGGTCGCGGCCGTACTGTGCGCGCGCGGCTTCAGCAGCAGCGATGAGGCACGTGAGTTCCTCTCGCCACAACTTGCTTCGTTGCACGATCCGAGGCTGATGCTCGATATGGAGCGCGCTGTAGACCGGCTGTGGATGGCCATACGCCGCGGCGAACCGATCCTTCTTTATGGCGACTACGATGTGGACGGCACATCTTCGATTGTTGTCCTCAAGAAAGCGCTCGAGATTCTGGGCGCGTCGGTGGACTTTCACGTTCCGCACCGTCTGAACGAAGGGTACGGCATGCGTTCCGACGTGATCGAGCGCGCTGCGCAGAATGGTGTAAGGCTGATCGTCAGTGTCGATTGCGGTATCCGCTCGGTTCAGGTTGTACGAACGGCCAATACGCTCGGAATGGACGTTGTTGTTACAGACCACCACTTGCCGGAAGCCACCTTGCCGCCGGCTCTGGCAGTCCTCAACCCGAACCGTCCGGGTTGTGCGTACCCGAACAAGCATTTGTGTGGCGCTGGGGTAGCGTTCAAACTTGTCCAGGCGCTCCTCGCAGCTAGCGGGCTGCCCGAATCCCGGCAAAACGCGCTGCTCGAGTCTTTTCTGAAGCCGGTTGCAATTGCCACGGTCGCGGACATCGTGCCGCTGGTCGGCGAGAACCGGATCATCGTGCAGCGAGGGCTCTCTGGTCTGCGCGAGGTCCGCAACGTAGGATTGAAGTGCCTGCTTAAAGTAGCGGGCTTCGAAGACGGCGAGTGTCCGAGTGCTCATCAGGTCGGCTTTCGGATTGCACCCCGGATCAATGCGGCAGGCCGCATGGCAAGCGCTCGCGATGTGATCGAGCTCTTTCTGACGAACGATGCAGATCGCGCAAACGAGCTCGCCCAACAACTCGATGCACTCAACAGCGAACGCCAGCGAGTCGAGACCGAAATCGTAGAGGCAATCGTACGCGAATGTGAGGCGAACCCGGGCGATACCTCTATTCCCGCTATGGTGTTTGCCGGCGCGGGCTGGCATCTCGGCGTGCTCGGCATCGTTGCCAGCCGTCTTGTCGACCGATTCAGCCGTCCGGTCTTTGTGCTGACTGAAGCATCGGTTGAAGCACAGGGCGATGAAGGTTTCCTGTCGGGATCGGGTCGAAGCATTCCGGCCTTTCACCTTCTCGAAGCGCTCGAAAGCATGCCGGATCTGTTCCACAAGTTCGGCGGCCACCGCCAGGCTGCCGGGCTCACCTTGCGCGCGGAGCATCTGGAGACGTTCAGAAGCCGGTTCACTGAGTTTGCCACCACCAGGCTCAATGCCGACGACCTCCGCCCTGAGTATCGCGTCGACGCAGAAGCATCCTTCCCTGAGTTAAACGAGAGATGTGTTTATCAGGTGCTATCATTAGGCCCGTTTGGGTTTGGAAATCCCGCGCCCATCTTTCTCGCGAGACGAGCCGAGATCGCAGGACCGCCTAAACCCATTACTGAGGGCAAGCACTTCAATCTACCGCTGCGACATAACGGCAGGCTGCTGTTTGCGAAGGCTTGGAACTTCGGCGACCGTTTCGACTTGCTTGCGCCTGGTTCAAAGGTGGATGTCCTGTTCCAGATTGAGGATGATCCCGCTTCGCGCAAACGGGGTTATGGCTCGTGGTGTTTATCGGTCAAGGATCTCCGGCCGGCAGAATGAACTCCGCGTTGATCGAGGCAGCGATGGCCGCACGGGAGCGGGCACACGCGCCATTTTCTGGGTTCAAGGTCGGAGCAGCCATTCAGGATGAGCAGGGGCGCATTTTCACGGGCTGCAACATTGAGAATGCTTCCTATGGATTGACGATTTGCGCCGAAAGAACAGCGGTGTTTAAAGCCGTTTCAGAAGGCGCGGGCAAGCTGAAACGTGTTGCAGTGGTGGCGGATACCGAAGTGCTGACGCCCCCATGCGGCGCGTGCCGTCAAATCCTTTGGGAATTTTGCGGAAACGCGGAACTCATACTCGCGAATCTCTCTGGCAAACAAGAATCCATGATGCTCGCTGAGATATTTCCGCGTGCCTTCGACGCCACGTTCCTTTAAGGCGCGACAAGCGGAAGCAGCAGCGCTGACGGATGCTGCGCGTCATGATAAACCGTGTTTGTTGCGGTTACGTATTTGGCGTCCGATTCCGGGCTGCCCGCCGTGTTCAGATTTCGATCAAAGCGCGGGAAATTGCTGCTGCTAACTTCCAGCCGAAGGCGATGTCCGGAACGGAAGACGTTCCCGGTTGCCCACAAGTCAATTGAGAACTTATAAACCTGGTCCGGTTTCATCAACTCCGGAGCACTCTGGCTACTGCGGTAACGAGCGCGCACAATGCCTTCAGTAAGATTTTGTGCAAAACCGTCAGGCGCGACGTCCACCAACTTTGCCGTGAAGTCTGTGTCAGCTGCGGACGATTTCGCGTACAACTCCAACCTGATCGGTCCGATGACTTCGAGGGGCGCCTGCAAGACCGGAGTGGAGTACACCAGAACATCGCTTCGCTGCTCAACGGTGCGCTGGTCTTGAGGTCCGGGCTTCAGATGCTGGGAGTCGCAGCAGAGTGGTCCGCCGACCGTCGGCGCCGGGTTCGATGGGTCGTAACGGTAAGCATCGGGCTCCTGGCTTCCGGCTCCCGTATTTGTGGCAAGCGTGCCGTCTCCGGCGCTGGAGTTCGCATGACCGCCGGAACGCAAAAAGTACTTAGTTGTTCGGGCACCGGGAATCGGCCAGTCGTCCTCATCGCGCCATTCGTTCGCGCCCATGAGAAACAACTGCACAGGTTTGCGAGCAAACTGATTTTGCGCGCCTTTGAAGAGGTAGTCGTACCACGCAATTATCACGTCGTCTTCGTCGAATTTCGCGTTCGGTCCGAAGTCCACGGCTCCGATCTTCTGCCCGCTTCCCGCGTGGCCTCCGATCGTTATCAGCAGGTGTTGTCCGCTCCGTGCCTCGGCGCTGCCGGCGCGGGATTTCAATCCTGTATAGTTCGCAATAGATCCGCCGAGGAAGATGTCGTACCATGCGGCAACATGCAAGGCCGGCACTCTGATGTCCGGATGATGCTCCTCGATCGACCACCGCTTCC
>JAFARV010000605.1 GCA_019245255.1 Acidobacteriaceae bacterium
AGGCTCTCTACAATCCCTTCTCGACGACGCAAACCGCCAGTGGGTTCACGCGAACCATGTTTCCAGGCAACCAAATTCCGGCATCCTTGATGAGCACTGTGGGTAAAAACCTGGTCAGTTACTATCCGCAGCCCACGAACAGCGGGCTGGCCAACAACTTTGTCACGTTCGCGCCCGCGCCCACGCAATCGAATGAGTGGAGCCTGCGCCTCGATCACAACTTCACGGACAACGTGCAGATGTTTGCGCGCTGGTCAAATAAGAACGAATTCAAGGTGGGGAACCCGGCGTTCTACGGCGCAAGCGATCCGGGCGGCCCGTACCTTCGCCAGCCGAACAATCGCGAGGACGGCGCTGCCGGTTTCACCTGGGTGCTCAATCCGACTACGGTTCTTAGCCTCAACTTCGGTATGAACCACTGGATCGAGGGCAACGTCGTCCAAGGGTTTCCGTTTGACATGACCAAACTCGGCCTACCCGAGTTCATCAATGCTACTTCGGACCAGTTCCCAGTGGTAAACGTAAGCGGGTATGCGGCGCTGGGACCGCAGAATGGATCCGGCCAGGGTGGATTCCCCCGCAACACCTGGACATGGTCGGGCAGTCTTAGCAAAACTATCGCGGCCCATTCGCTTTCGGCCGGTTTCATGGAAGTCATCTCTCAAACCGGCGGGGGGCGGATATTCCCGACGACATTCAACTTCAGTCAAACCGCAACAGCCGGTCCGGATCCGGAAACAGCTTCCCCGAGTACAAGCGGGAATGCTTTCGCTTCGCTGCTGCTTGGAGTGGGGACCGGCGGTTCAACGGGCGTCTCGGTGCTCCCGTATAATTCGAAACATTATTACGGCATCTTCTTTGAGGATGACTGGAAAGTAACTCGCAAGCTCACGCTGAATCTGGGTCTTCGGTGGGAGTATCAGACAGCACCGATCGAGCGCTTCAACCAGCAGTCTTTCTTCGACTTCAACGCCGTAAATCCAATCAGCTCGTCACTCGGCTATACCGTCAAGGGGGCGGTCGTGTTCAACGGCGTCAACGGCGTTCGTCGCGGGTTGTACAACCCGCCCGGTACAGACTTCTCTCCGCGCCTTGGTCTGGCCTACCAAGCCACAAGCAAATTGGTCGTCAGAGGCGGTTTCGGCACATATTATGTGCCGTCCTATCTAGGGGGCGGCTCGACACAGGGATACGGGCAAGGTACGCCATGGGTCGCCGTTCAGTCTAACGGCTTCACACCGCAAAGCACGCTGGACAATGCCTTCCCAACCGGGCTGCTTCCACAAACGGGCAATACCCTCGGAGCTCTGACGAACGTCGGACAATCTACCGGCGGAACCGAAAGCAACCGGCCTGACCCCTACATGATCCAGTGGATGGCGGGCGTACAATACGCCCTCACCGGCAACGACATGGTGGATGTAAGCTATGTCGCGACGCGCGGCGTTCACATCGAGCAAGGAAACATGAACTTCAACCAGTTGTCACCAACGTACCTGGCCTTGGGCAACCAACTGTTGCAGCAGGTTCCGAATCCTTTCTACGGCAAGATCGCAAGCAGCGGTTGCGGGCTCTCGAGCCCGACGATAGCCTACGGCCAACTATTACGGCCGTATCCGGAGTTCTGTGACGTCAACATTGGGCAGGTCAATAATAGCTGGTCCTTCTACAACGCACTTCAGGTTAACTACAATCACCGCTGGAGCTCCGGTCTTCAGATGCTTGCTTCCTATACATATTCGAAGTTCCTGGATAATACCAGCGGAACGAATGGATGGGCGCAAACCAACTCAGTTCCCATTCGGAACTATTACAATTTGGCTGAGGAGAAATCCGTTGACAAGGGCGATATTACGCACAGCGTTGTCATCAGCTACGTTTACGAACTGCCCGTGGGCAAGGGCAAGAAACTGGGACGTAATTTCAACGCCTTTACCAATGCGGTGCTTGGCGGGTGGCAGATTACCGGTGTGTCAACGTTCAAATCAGGCTTCCCGATTGGGGTAGTCGGAGGTGTGAACAACACCAGTTCGTTTGGGGGTAATCAGAGGCCCGACGTTGTGGGCGACCCTACCCTGAGCCATCCGACCCTGCAGGAATGGTTTAACACGTCCGCGTTTGCACAACCGGCGCCATTCACGTTCGGAAATGCGCCGCGATTCCTGTCCACCGTTCGCGCACCCGGATTGCAGCAGTTCGACATCGGAATTCAAAAGTGGTTTTACTGGCGTGAAGCCCTGAAGCTGCAGTTCCGAGGCGAACTGTTCAACGCATTCAATCGCGCTAACTTCTATGCGCCCGATGCGAATTTCAACGATGCGTCGTTTGGCACAATCTCGGCCACGCTGCCGCCGCGGGACGTGCAATTTGGATTGAAATTATATTGGTAGTGCCGGTCGTAATCACGGCTACTATAGCGGCTTGCCTGACAGTTATCGCACAACAGGACGGAGCCGGCAAACTGGAGTCGCTGCTGGCCCGGGCGCGTGAGGCTCAGGCGCGTGGCGACCTTCATGGCGCAGCAGATGCGTACAGCCAAGCGGTAGCAAT
>JAFARV010000629.1 GCA_019245255.1 Acidobacteriaceae bacterium
AGCTGGGGGAACTTTACAAAGATGCTGCCAGGGGCGGCCGGCTCCGGAACTGGAGTCGCGGTAAATGGCAATCTGCCTTACTATGTGAATTTTCTGGCAGACGGCGCGTCGACGACTCTTCCGCATAGCGCTAACACCGACGTTTCCATCATGGAGACCATGTCCGAGCTGCAGGTTGAGACTTCGACTTACTCGGCGGAGTACGGGATCGGGGGCGCTGCATTTAATCAGATCAGCAAGGGCGGCACTAACGAGTTCCATGGCGCCGCCTATGAATACTTTCGCAACGACTTTCTAAACGCCAGGGACTTCTTTGCGCCGACCGTCGGGAATCTCAGGTACAACAATTTCGGCGGGGCGGTCGGCGGGCCGATTTTGAAGAACAAGTTCTTCTTCTACTTCGACATAGACAAAACGATCAACAACACCTCGTATTTCCAATTTTTTACTTTTCCTACGACAGGCAGCTTTGGTACAGTCAACATGCGCGCGGGCGATTTCAACGATCCGAGTTTTTCGACGATCTACAACCCGGTGACGCGGCAGCCGTTTCCGAACAACACGATTAACGTACCGCTTGACCCGGTCGCCCTGAAGATTCAGAATGTGTTTCCGCAGCCAAACCTACCCGGATACGTCAATAACTATCAAACGACGCTGGCGATTACGTCACCGCTGCTGCGGTACTTCGGGAGATTGGACTATAACATCTCTGATCGGAACCGCCTGACGTTCTCGATCACGGAACGTGATAACCCAGCTTTTTATCCGAGCCCAGATTGCCCCTGGGACTGCGCGATCGGGGATGTTTCGAGCTATAACGCGCAGGTCTCGGACGTGTGGACGCTGAGTGCGAACACTGTGAATGAGTTTCGTTTCGGCTTTACACGGCAGGGGAACTGGTGGACTCCGAAGACGCTGGGCAAGGGAGTGCCGCAGCAACTTGGAATGGGTTACGCAAAGGCGGATGTAGCTCCGAACGTGCAGATCAATGGCACGTGTTGCAATGGGATAGGCTCCGGCACAAACGCCATTTACGTGGAGAACAGTTTCGATCCGTCCGACGTAGTGACCATGATCCGCGGACGGCATATTCTCAAGTTTGGCGGCGAACTTCTGGCTTATCAGGATAATTCCACTCCGTGGGGAAATCTGAATTCGGCGACAGTCCAATTCACTGGGGTGTTTACACAGCCGGCGCCGTTCGTACCCGGCGGAGTCGCTTACGCGGATTTCTTATTGGGGTATGTCGACAACTGGAGCGCCTCGAACACGCCGAATGTCGGCATGCGGCAGAAGAGCCCGCAGTTTTTCGTGCAGGATGACGTCAAGGTTCGGCCGAATCTGACTCTGAATCTGGGGTTGCGTTATCAGATACAAGGCAGTTGGCATGAGGTGGCGAATCGGATTGGCGATTTCGATCCGACGATTGTGAACCCGGTAACAAACACGCCGGGGGCGATGTGGTTTGCGCCGAATCATGGACGGAATTCGATCGAGTCGCCGATTTACAACATCGTGCTGCCGCGAGTTGGATTTTCCTGGTCGCCGATCAACAACTGGGTCGTCCGCGGCGGTTATGGCATTTACAGCTATAACTGGAGCATTGATACTTACGTCTCGGGCGCGGAGGGCTTTGGAACAAATAGCACGGGCTCGCTTGCAGAGACGAACCAGGCCAATCCGGTTTTCCTTCTGTCGAATCCGAATCCCCCTTTGAACTATGTTATGGCGTCGCACGATCCCGGAGGGTACAACGGACAGTCGAACCTGCCGTATTATCCGTATCACACACCAGTTGCACGTAACCACCAATGGTCATTTAGCATTCAGCACCAGCTTCCGGGCGACATGGTGGCGGAAGCAGCGTATGTGGGCAGTCACGGCACTCACCTGTCGTTCCCGGCTGACATCAACCAGGTGCCGCCGAATGATCTTGCCGAAAGCGCCGCGACCGGGAACGGGCAGGCGCTAAGACCGTACCCACAATTCGGGACTATCACGGGCAACACCTACAACGCGATATCTAATTACAATTCGCTGCAGTTATCCCTGACGAAGAGATTTAGCAAGGGCCTGCAGTTTAATGGCAGTTATTCCTTCTCAAAATTGCTGGATGAACAAGATTCATCGGGCTGGGGAAGCCGGGACGGCGGTCAAAATGCCCAAGACGCATACAACCCGAAGTTGAATTACGGTCCGTCGAATTTCGATATCCGGCACATGTTCAAGGGTGACGTTGTATATCAGATGCCGTTCGGGAAGGGACGAGCGTTTATGAACCGCGGCGGGGTG
>JAFARV010000631.1 GCA_019245255.1 Acidobacteriaceae bacterium
CTGAGAATATGTCAGTATTCCGCCCGGGTCGTTATCGACATTTGCCGTTATAAAACCCGGTCCAAGTACGGCAAAAAAAGCAACAAGGCGAGCGCCGATTAACGCGAAAGACATGCGACGGCGCGGAATTATCTGCGGTACGAGTCCAGGCATGCGGGTCTTTATTCTTCGATAGGCGGTCGTTTCACGTTCACAGCGATGCCGGGAATACAGCCGCCCGTCCGCCCATCTATTATGGGATGAAGCCGATGCCCAAGATCAATCTTTGCTTCCTGTGGCACATGCATCAGCCCTTGTATAAGGAATTAGGGAGTGGAGAATACAGGCTGCCGTGGGCGCGCCTGCATGCCCTGAAAGATTATTTCGGAATGGTGAAAATTCTGGAGGATTTCCCGCAAATTCACCAGACGTTCAATCTCGTTCCATCCCTGCTGGTACAAATCGAAGATTACGCATCGGGCCGCGCGTCGGATGCCTTTCTGTCGCTGGCGCTGAAACCGGCCGAAGAGTTGACTCCCGAGGAGCGGGAATTTGCCTTGCAATACTTTTTTCAGGCCAATCACGATCGAGTGATTCGACGCCATCCGCGATACTCAGAGCTTTTCCTCGTCTTGCAACAGCACGGAAACAGCCCGCGCCGAGCTGCGGCTCAGTTCGACACGCAAATGATCCGGGACTTGCAGGTACTTTCGCAACTGGCGTGGTTCGACGAATACGATTTAGAGAACGACTCTGAAGTGCGCGACCTTTTGCACAAAGGACGCAATTTTAGCCTGGACGATCAGAGGCTCATAGGCGTTAAGGAGCAAAACGCGTTTGCGCGCGTGATTGGCATCTACCGTGAATTTGCGGAGCGCGACCAGATCGAACTTTCGACTTCTCCGTTCTATCACCCGATCCTCCCACTGCTCTGCGATTCAAATATCGCTGGCGTGGCGCATCCGTATATCTCGCTACCAACCCAATTCGCCTTCCCGCAGGACGCGGAAGAGCAGATGATCCGCGCTCGTTCCTACTTCGACGCCAAACTGGGCATCGTGCCACGAGGCTTGTGGCCGCCGGAGGGAGGAATATCGGAGGCGACAGTAGCGTTGGCGGCTAGGGCGGGTTTCCATTGGATCGCTTCCGGCGAAGGCGTTCTCACGCGAACCCTTGGAAACGAGCAGGGCGGGACCGATGCGTATCAAGCCTATCGTTGGCATGACGGCCACGATCAGATTGACATAGTATTCCGCGACAAACGCCTGAGTGAGTTGATTGGTTTCGTGTACTCGCAAATGGATGCGGTCGAAGCTGCCAGGCATTTCATCACAGAGCTTAAGCGAAGCTGCAGGCCGATGCTCGCCGCAGGGCACGATGCGCTCGTTCCTATCATCCTTGACGGCGAGAACGCATGGGAAACCTACTTCCATAATGGGCGTCCGTTTCTACGCGAACTATACTCCAGGATCAGCGAAGATCCGCAGATTTCAGTTCTCACGATTTCAGAGGCTCTGGTGCCCAAAGCACGCGGAGAGCTGCAACACATTTTTCCCGGATCCTGGATTGACACGGATTTTGATATTTGGATTGGGTCGCAAGAAGACAATGCAGCCTGGGAGTTGCTGCTGCAGGCGCGAAACACGTATGAACGCGCCACGCAGGTGCCGGTGGAAGCGAAAGCCAAGGCGTTCGAAGAACTTTTGATTGCAGAAGGCAGCGATTGGTGCTGGTGGTATGGCCCAGAGCACTATTCTGCAAACAAAGCTGAGTTTGACCAATTATTCAGGGATCATCTCGCGAACGTGTACCGATGTCTTGGCGAGGACGTTCCCGCCGCGCTTCTGTATCCTATTGCAAAAGTTTTTGTTGATCAATTGCATGAACGTCCGTCCGGCCTGATACAGCCGAAGGTAGACGGCACAATCTCTTCACGAGCAGAGTGGGCGAACGCCGGAAGATATCGATTAGATCCCAGATCAGGCGCAATGCACAGCCAGCGATCGATGGTACGCGAGCTGCACTACGGGAGCGATGGCCAAAACCTATATCTCCGCGTCGATTTCGCCGAACCGATCTTCATTGACGGCCGTGTCCAGTTTGAGCTGAAGCTGCGAACACCAACGGGGCGCTACGTCGAGGTTCTCGCTTCCGCAAGCCAGCCGGGGCCATGCGACGTCTCCTCAGAACTCCCGGAAACGGCTATCCAGCTTGCAGTAGCCGAAATTTTTGAAGCTCGCATTTCCATGTCAGCACTTCAGGTGAAGCTTGGTGAACCAGTCCACCTTCGTCTCGCAATGTCGCGGGACGAACTGCCGCTGGCAACGATTCCCGCTAACGGAGAACTCGAGCTGCACTCAGGCGATCTGGCGGCTTACGCGTACTAGCGGTTAGTGTGAAGTCGGCCCAGTCGGTTGCGGGCTTGCGACCGGGCTGGTATAGCGGTTCAGCCACTCAATGACAGTCGAATACCAGACTTGACTGTTCTGTGGCTTTAGAATCCAATGGCCCTCATCTGGGAATTGCACAAGCTTTGATGGAATTTCCATTTCCTGCAATGCGGTGAATAACTGCTGCGCTTGTCCGATGGGAACGCGGTAATCGAGTTCGCCGTGGGTAACGAGAGTCGGTGTCTTGAAGTTCTTGACATAGTTACTCGGCGACCATTTGTCGTACTGTTCAGGATTCTCCCAAGGAAAGCCGCCAAATTCCCATTTCGGAAACCACAACTCTTCGGTCGTTCCGAATTCACTGCGGAGGTCGTACACACCTGCGTGAGCCACAAGCGCACGGAAGCGGTCAGTGTGCCCCAGGATCCAATCCACCATGTAGCCGCCGTATGATCCACCGGCAGCCACCATCCGATCCTTATCGGCGTACGGCATCGTGCTCACGTATTCCACGGTAGCCAGGATGTCGTCGTAAGGCTTGCCACCCCAGTCGCCGTTCACAGCATCCGTAAACGCCTGCCCATAACCGATGGAGCCGCGAGGGTTTGGCATCACAACGAGATAGCCCGCAGCAGCGAAGACCTGAGAGTTCCAGCGATAAGTCCAGCTCTCGCCCCAGTCGCCCTCAGGGCCTCCGTGAATCAGGAATAAGACAGGGTACTTGTTGGCCGGGTTGAAGTCGGGAGGCTTCACAACGAAGGACTCGATTTTGGCTCCCTCGCTGCTGTCGACTGAAACTGTTTCGAGGGACGTCAGTTGAAACGTGTTCAGCACGTTATCGTTCAGGTGCGTTAGCGCGACGCCCTGGTGATCTGTGGACATCGCTCTGTAGAGTTCTACCGGATGCGAACCACTCTGGTCCGCGTAAATCATTGTCTTTCCGTCGGGAACAAACTGCACGTTTGAAATGGATGTGGGCCCCTGTGCGATGGTGCGAATGGGTCCACCTTCGGCAGGCATCATGAGCAGGGGATTGGTTCCGTGGTCGTCAATCGTAAAGAATATACGCTTGCCATCCGGAGACCAAGTGTAGCTTTCGACCCAGCGGTCCAGTGAGTCCGTGATCGTGTTCATCTTGCCGGAGGTTAGATCGAGCACTGCGAGGCGCCACTGATCGCTCTCGTAGCCGGCGCGCACCTGCGTACGATAGGCAAGATATCTCCCGTCGGGCGAGTACAGGGGGCCTTCATCAGCACCGGGATTTGTTGTGATCCGTTTTGCGTCACCGCCCTGGACAGGCACGGTGAAGATATCGGAATTCGTGCTGTTCGCCAGGTTCGAATCTGTGTTTGCGACGTAAGCCAGCTGAGAGCTGTCAGGCGAAAACACATAGGCCTCCGGAGCTTCAAGAGAAAACGGCGGCACATCGAGCTCTCCAGGCGTGAGGTCGCGTATGTTACCGCTTCCGTCCGCCGGCTGAACTAAGAAATGCTGCCGGCGCTTCCCTTCGTATGTCGTCCAATGCCGGTATAAGAGCGCCGTGTACTCGCGAGCGTGCATTTTTGACGCGGTCTCTTCGTTCAATTTGGCCTGATTGCAGGAGGCATCGAACGCTACGCCGGGTTTGGAATCCGCAGGTGCGCAGCTCGGGTAGACGGAGCTTGTGAAGACGATCAGTTTGCCGTCCGGCGATACGAGCTCACCATCGGCTTCAGTGGCCACTGTTGTGACTTGCTTCTGATCGGTGCCGTCAGCATTCATGGACCAAATCTGTTTCCCATTCTTCCGATCGGATACAAAGAAGATGCGCTTCGAATCGGGCGACCATCGGGGCCGAGTGTTGGAACCGCCTTCCGCGGTCAGCTTTTGCGGGGCACCCCCATTGACGGGCACAACGTAAACCTGCGTTAACTTTGTGTTGTTGGGCATATCCACAGTGGCTGCGGTGAAGGCGACCATCTTCCCATCAGGCGACAGCTGTGGTTCGTCTATGCGCGTGATTTGCATCATGGCGTCGAACGTGAACGGGCTCTTGGCGAGGGCCGCCCCCTGCACCAAGACCACGGCGAAGAGAAGCGCCCTGAGCAAGTACTTCGGCATAAGTCTCATTCTAAATTCGAAACGAAGCCCGGACGCCGTACAATCCTAGCCGGTCCTCATGCCAAAACGAAGGGTTGAAGATGAACTGCTGCAACTGGGCCTGTTGCGTCACCCGGATAAAAGTGATGCGCAGGTGGCTGCCGCGCTTCAGAAGGCGTTACGCGACCCCGTGAACGCGATGGCCGCAAAGGCGGCGGACGTTGCTGCACATCGTAAGATGGTCCAACTCATTCCGGACATGCTTTTGAGCTATGACCGGCTTTTCCGCGACCCCGTCAAGCGGGATCCGCAATGCGTGGGCAAGAACGCGATCGCGAAAGCTTTGAAGGACCTGGCATACGGCGAGTCCGCACCGTTTCTGAGAGGTCTTCGGCATGTCCAGATGGAGCCCGTCTGGGGCGGTGAGCAGGACAGCGCTGCGGCCCTGCGCGGAACGTGTGCGGTTGCGTTGGTCAACTGCTTAGACATTCCCGTTGACGCGATTCTTGTCGAACTGGTCGACGCAATCACGGATTCCGTGGCTCGCGTTCGTGAGGACGCTGTTAAAGCCGTCGTGCAACTTGGCGCGCGTGAGTCGATCCTTCTGCTCCGGCTCAAGGCCCGGGTAGGCGACGAAGACCCCGCAATCACGGGACTTGCTTTGGAAGGCATTCTAAGGCTCGAAGGCGAAAGCGCCATTCAGTTTGTGGGTAGATTCCTTGAGGCGCAAATCGAGGAAGTCAGGGATCAAGCGGCTCTCGCGCTGGGCGCGTCGCGGCTACCTGGCGCCATCGAATTGCTGCGGGAGCAATGGCATAACAAAATCCGGAGTTTGAGCGACTATGGAATTTTGAACGGGTTGAGCTTGTCCCGGCTGGAATCGGCGCTTGAATTCCTGCTTGGCATCATCCGGAACGGACGTATGCGGGAGGCCATCGATGCCATGAAGGTTTTGGATATTCACCGTGGTTCGCCCGATATTGTGGAGCGGGTCGCCGCTGCCGTTCGCGATCGGCCGGAACCGGAAATTCAAGTGCAATTCGAGCGTGAGTTTCTCCGAGTCACTTAAGTAGCTACTTCGTCAGCGCATTCCAGCGCCGGCTGTGCAGAGGAATCCAAATCCGCTCGCCGGACTTGTACTTGCTTCCGTAGTTTGCAATTGCGCGTGCCTCATTGCGGCCTATCTGGGTCTCATACCCGGCAGCGAGCCGCTGCTTCAGGCGGATGTGGTGCGGAATCCGGAGAACTCGAGGCAGCATGCGGGACTTTACCGTGCATTCGGCTGCCCGGAGTCTTTCAACGATTGCCTCTTCGGCCGTCCATGTTGCATAGGGTAGATCCTCATAGAAGGCCAGCAGGGATGATGGGACAGCAAGCACAGCAGCACGGTGTATGGTCAGGTGATCTACGTGCCCGCCCAGGCCCAAGGGTGCAATGAATACCGCTGTCCGCTGACGTAGACGATTGATAATAGCGGCACTACGTTCTACGTCGGCCTGCTGCATCGAAACTCTGAACGGATCGGACACCGCACTCACGGGGACCCCGAGCCGGAGTGGAGCATCTTGTAGATCGCAAGCACGAACATCGATTCCTCTACTAATTCGCTTGATGGAACGGAGGTCTTCCCGTTTACGCAGGGCCGACACCGCCGTCTGTTCTTGGCCCGCTAGATCTGCAGGTACCACCGCACGCGGTGCATAAGTGCTGCGCGTGAAAAAGTTGGCGACAGTCACCTGGACTCGCTGAGCGCACCAATGCTGCATCCAAGTTGCGATAGAGAACACGGCGTCATCACAATGTGGTGACAAGACAATCAGCGAACTCATCCGAGATAATCCGCTGAAAAGTGCAGTCGAGCGATTAATAGCTGACAGCCGGAAGCGGCATACCTGCGACCGCCGCCGCAGCCGATGCTGCCGTGACTGGTACAAACTCGGGTGCGGCCGCAAGCTGCTTGACCAGAGTTAAGGCCTGTGCAACTACCTGGTCCATGTTGTAGTAGCGATAAGTGCCGAGGCGGCCGACGAAATGTACATTGGGTGTTGCAGCCGCCACTTCAGCATAGCGCTTGTATTGTGCCCCGTTTTCGGGGGTCGGTACCGGGTAATAGGGATCACCCTCACTGGATGGGAATTCGTAAACGATGCTGGTGCTGCGGTGTACCTGACCGGTCAAATGCTTGAACTCAGTTATCCGCGTA
>JAFARV010000648.1 GCA_019245255.1 Acidobacteriaceae bacterium
GGGCAGAAAACAGCACTTCACCGAGTGGATGCAGAGGCGACACTAACGCAATCACCAAAGTTAGCCAGCCGAGCCAGAAGCAGCTCTTCCGCAGATTAGTTGAGCCGACATCTCTTATCGATCCGATGGCGTACAGGACGGCCGAGACGACAAGCGGGATGATAACACCGGGATCGAATTCCCACGCCGACCAAAGATCATTGGGTTGCAGTGAAGTCCCGTCGCCGGCTTGAAGCGGCTCGCCTGAGTGCGCCAGAAGAAGCAACGGGAGCGCGAGAGCGAGTGCAAGGCGAATACCTCGCTTCATTCGCACGCTCCGAGCATGATCTCGGGGATCGCCTGGGCAATGACTACGATCAGAAAACCGGCGCTGAGCACCAGGCCGGCAACGGCCATCGCTCTGCCACGCGGTACCGCTCCCGCCCCTTCCATGTCCCACTCTTGCCCGAATTCCTTCAAAAGACGCCATGAGTAGACACCGGAAGCGCAACAGAAGATAACGGCGGCGAGGCTTACGAGGTAAAGAGCCAACTTACTCTGGAAGGTGCAGGCCCATGGGGCGAGGGCGAAGATGGCTTCGAAGCTACATAGCCAGACGATGGGACCGGTAAGCACGACAATCCACAAGGCTAAGTTGCGGTTCATTGTTGCGTGCCTACCAACCAAGGCCCCCAATAAACGACTATGTAGATTGGAATCCAGATGAGAACGATGAAGTACCACACGACGCTATCGACATGGACGCCAACCCGCTGCCTCGGACCGAGCCGGCCGAACATAGCGATGACCAGAAGCACTAACGTGAAGACAAGATCGCTTATATAGTCGAACGTGTGCAGGCCGAGAAAGGCCCAAATGTAGGAACCGTAGCCGTCGGTCTTCCAATTGAAATTAAATGAGTGCCATTCGATGATGCGGAGTATCAGTGCCGCGCCCGCGAGGACTAAGTTAAGAAGCAGGCCCCAGATGACACCCATGCGGTCGGCTCGTTTTGCAGCTTCGCTCGCCCAATAACTGCCAACAGCGCTGAGAATGATCAGAACCAGCGAGACAGTAGGAAGGCCGATATGAGGGAACTGATCACCCGGCGGGGGCCAGACGTCCATGCGCAGACGCGTGTAGAAGTACGCTGCGATGAGGATAGAGAACATCGTGCCTTCAATGAAGGTGATGAACAGTTGTCCCCACCATAAGGGCGCCTGTGAGGATATCTCGTACGGCGGCAAATGAGAAACGTCTAAGGTTTTGACTTCTCTCATGGTTCCAGCTCAACAGGCCGGGAAGGCCAGAACCAACCAATCAGACAGATGCCTGTAAGTATGGAACCGAAGGTGATGTACCAGGCGTCAAACACCGATCCGATAAACCCGATCGTGACTGCTACACCGGTGAGAAAAGGCCATATACTCGGGCGAGGTAAAACGTACCTGTGATGTGGTTCCGCGTCCATCAAAGTTGTGACCAGCACTTCGCGACGGTCATTTCGGAGTCCTGTGACGAAGGTGCGGTCCTCGGGCGGTACCCACAAAGGAGCGCGGCTGGTTACGACCGGTAGATACTCGAAGTTATAGTTTTTTGGCGGAGATGCGGCGGCCCATTCCAGGCTTTCGGCATCCCAAGGATTGTTGCCGGCAACGGTTCCATATCTCCTGCCCCAGAAAACATTCGCCAGAAAGATCAGACCACCAATGGCTATGATCCAGGCGCCGATGGTTGCCAGCATGTTGAGCTGATCCCAGCCCATTTCAGGCGGGTAAGTGTAGATTCGACGCGTCATACCTTTCAATCCAAGAATGTGCATAGGAAAGAAGGTCAGATTGAATCCAACAAACAGAACCCAGAAATTGAGTTTGCCGGCAGTCTCATTCATAAGCCGTCCTGTCATTTTTGGAAACCAATGATAGAACGCGCCAAACAGCGGGAATACCGCACCACCAATCAGCACATAGTGAAAGTGGCCGACCACGAAGAACGTGTCGTGGGCCTGTAAGTCAAGGGGCACGGAGGCGAGGATTACGCCAGTCATGCCGCCCAGGGCAAAGATCGCTATGAACCCGTAGATGAAGTGCATGGACGTTGTCAGCCTGATCCGTCCGGTCCACATGGTTGCGAGCCAGCAGAAAATTTGAACGCCGCTGGTGATGGCAATCATCATGCTCGAGGCGGTAAAGAAGGCCTCGCCGATCTGCGGCAGCCCGGTTGCGAACATATGGTGTACCCACAGCCCGAATGCGATGAACCCGTTGGCGATTTGCGACAGCACCATCGCGGTGTAACCCACTACCTCCCGACGGCAGTTGGCACTTACAATGGCCGATGCGAAACCAAGGGCCGGGATGAAGATGATATAGACCTCTGGGTGGCCGAAAAACCAGAAGATGTGCTGATAAAGCAACGGATCGCCACCCTCCGCGGGATTGACGAAGTGTGTGGCGACGGTGCGATCGGAAAGCAGGAATGAGCTGGCGATCATGATCGCGGGCATGGCGAACAACACCATAAACGACTGAATCAGCATCGACCAGACATAGAGTGGAATTCGATTCAGCGACATTCTTGGAGCACGCATCTTGAAGACAGTCGCGATGATCTCCGCGGCGACGCACATGGCTGAAACTTCGGTGAATGTGATCATCTGTGCCCAGATGTCGGTTCGTTTCCCGGGAGTAAATTGGGGGCCCGAGAGCGGAGTGTAAGCGAACCATCCCATGTCGGGCGCAGCGTTCGTAAATACTCCCCAGTAAAGGAACAGAACGCCACCAAGATACATCCAGTAACCGAAAGCATTTAGCCTCGGAAAGGCGACATTCCGCGTGCCGAGCATTAGCGGGACCAGGTAAATGGCCATTCCTTCCATCATTGGAACGGCAAACAGGAACATCATGGTGGTCCCGTGTGTAGTGAAGATCTCGTTGTAATGGTCGGGGCCGAGAAAGGTGTTATTCGAGTGGGCGAGCTGGGTTCGGATCAGCAGTGCCTCAATCCCACCGGCTAAGAGCATGATGAACGCAGTTACTATGTACCGCATCCCAATTGCCTGGTGAGTAGTGTAGGAGAGCCACCCGAGAACGCCGCGCGGGTGGCGCCACACGCGGTTCAGATTTTCGAGATCTTCTGCCTGGTTCTGCGTCTGCGGGACGATATCCTGAGTGGCCGTCACTTGAGACTCTCCAGATACTCGATCAAGGGCTGAAGATCTGTAGAAGGAAGCGCAATTGTCGCCATGTGATTGCCGGGCTTCATGCTCTGCGGATCCAGAATCCAGCCGCCGAGATTGCCTTTTGTATTGGGAACGGTGTTTGCGGCGATACCCATTCTGCTGCCGAAGTGCGTGAGGTCGGGTCCATTCTGACCGCCTGCTGTGGTCCCTCGAATTTGATGGCAGAAGATACACGCGTTATTGAGGAACACCTGCTGCCCGTGCTGGGTCACCGGAGTTGATGGGCTCGCGGCAGGCTCTAATTGCGCGTTATACCAGTCTTGAAATTTTGATTCGGGTTCGGCAATTACATAGACGCTCATGTGAGCGTGCTGTAATCCACAGAACTCGGCGCATTGGCCGCGGTAGATACCCGGACGATCGGCCTGAATCCACTCCGTGGTGACGTGGGAAGGAATCAGATCGCGCTTGCCGTGAAGGTTGGGTACCCAGAAACTGTGGATTACATCCTGTGACATACCGCGGATCTGCACGGGACGTCCGACGGGAATATGGATCTCATTGGCGGTATCGAAGACCATGCTGGCATCGCTGTTTTGATAACGAATGTGCCACCACCATTCATTTCCTGTGACGTCAACCGTTAGCCCGTTGTTTTTGTTGGCCAGCTCGGAAACGGATTTTCCTGTGCCAACGCTCGCGATGAGGAGAACGAACAGGATTACGACGGTTGCGATAGTACAGCCCGCTACGGTGCGGTTAATGCGGCTTTCAGTTTCAGGAGATGGTGCGTGGCGGATTTCAAGGGGCTCCTGCTCGATGCCGCGGTGCCGGCGTGTTAGCGTCCATAGCATGAAGACCATGACCGCCAGGAAAATAGAAGTGAGTGTCCAGAAGAAAAACCACCATAGCCCAGCGATATTTTCGGATTGAGGGCCAGCCGGGTCAATGGCTGACTGCTGATGAGTTCCGCAGGAGACGAAGAGGCCTGCAAGTAACATCAAGGCAACCCGCGCGGTCCTCATTTAGTAACTCCGGTTGTGCGGTTTACGATATTTTGCGGATTGGTTTCGATACTATCCGGGCGGCTGGAGGTGGCAGAAGTGGGCTGCCCGCCGTTCATGGATCGGACATAGGCGATTATCTGCCAGATCTGGTATTCGGGGATTCTTCCGCCCCATGATGGCATACCGTTCGGACGGCCCTTTGCGATGGTGTCGAAGAGGTTCGCCGGTGCGCCGCCGTAGACCCAGTCCTTCTTAATCAATGGCGGACCGATGCCGCCTCCACCGTTCGCATGACATCCGGAACAGTTGTACCAGTTATAGAGGCGCTGCCCCTCAGAGATGTCATAGCCGCTCGCATTATACGGATTGTTGACCACGGGTTGAGGCGAGACCGGGCCTCCGGGTCTAAGCGCGCTTTCCCTGGCAGCCTCATCATAGATAGCGAGATCAGTCGGCGATGGGCGTATGTCCCGCTTTTCACGCTGGCAAGCCAGGCTGAAAAACAGGAGGAAGCAGGCAAAGACGATTTTGTTTCGCACCTCAACGAACCTCGGGTATGCCGTAGGCGGTCAGAATTTTTTGAATATTAACTGCTTCTGAAGTAAGTACGCGATCTAACGCCGTCCGCAGGCTATCGTCTCCCTTGCGGACAGCCATCGAAATGTCGTAGGCAAACGGTATCCCGAAGTACATTGCAGGAGTAACAGGAACTATGTCGAGCGCCACATCCGCGTTCTTAGCGAAGTAACCAGCCAGCGGTCCCCAGACAATGGCAATGTCCACGTCGTCACGCTCAACGGCGATTATGATCTTCGCTTGCGGATCTGCTTCACCTTTCGGGCCGAACAAGGGATAACCGACGATGTTGTCCGTAATCCCGCGGCGTGCGAGCGCAAAGGCGGGCGGCGCATAGTCATCGCCAACGATCTGAATGCCAATCCGCAGACCGGCTAACTTCGGATCGGCTAACGACCCGATATGTATTTCGCGGTCACGGCGCGTCACGAAAACGTAAGTGGACCGATAGTATGGGATGGTCGTGCTGACAGAATCGAGAGCGGCTGGAACACCGAGTAAGACATCACATCGGCCCGCATCGAGAGTCTGTTTAACTAGAGATTTACGTTCCGGCCACCAGGTGTACTCGACGCGAGCATCCATTTTATTCCCGACAAGATCGGCCAGCTTATTTTCGAACCCTTGTTGTTGTTGATTCGAAAACGGAAGATTATTGGGATCGGCGCACACGCGCAGGACAGCAGGACCGGCAAATGCGAAGGAGCTAAGAAGCAGCGCACTAAGGCAGCGAAAAAACATATAACATGCCGCCTTTCGTTGTGTACTTGCCGAGGTCTGTCATCGCATTCGCGAAGCCGAGAGCAGCGGTTCCGTCGACGGTATTCAATCCGCCCGCGACAACAGCTCCAGACCAGCCGCCGACGCCACACAGGATGGCAACATACTGCTTCCCGTCCGGACCTTTGTAAGTGATAGGTTGTCCAATTGTCCCGGAGCCGAGCTTGAAGCGCCAAAGAAGAGTGCCGTTGTGCGCGTCGACGGCCTTGAACCAGCCATCCATAGTGCCATAAAAGACCACGTCCCCGGCGGTTACCACAGTGCCGGTCCAAACAGGAAAGGTCTCGTTGATTGCCCAGACGGTTTTGGCGTTAACAGGGTCCCAGGCAGAAAAGGCACCACGGTTCCCACCCGGACCCGCATACATGCGGACATTCATGCCGACAAAGGGAGTCCCTGCAATGTAATTTGCTTGCGTTCCCTGCATTTCGTAGCAAAGGTTGTTATGCGGCAGGTAAATGAGGCCAGTTCTCGGCGAAAAGGATGACGGCTGCCAGTCTTTTCCGCCCGGCGGGGCCGGACATGCGTCACGAATAGTATTGAACCCGGTCTTCTTTGTCGGGTTGAGCTTAAGTTCGCCGGTTTTCAGGTCCACACTGAAACTGGTGTTTACATATACGAACGTTTCTGCCGACAGGACCTCACCATTACTTCGGTCCATGATGTACATTCGGCCATTACGGTCGGGGTGTGCCAGTACCTTACGAGGCTGGCCATTGATTGTAAGATCCAGCAGAATGTTCTCATTTACGCCATCGTAGTCATGCAAGTCATGTGGATTGAGTTGGTACGCCCAAATTGCCTCACCGGTTTCGGGACGCCTGGCAAATAAGGTCGAGCCCCACTTATTGTCACCGGGGCGTTGCTCGGGATTCCAGGGTCCAGGGTTGGAGGTTCCGTAGTAAAAGAGATCGAGTTCGGGGTCATACGAAATCCAGCTCCAGGCCGTGGCGCCACCGATTTCCCAACCACCACGTGGCCAGGTTTTCACGCCCAGATCCTGACCGCGATCGCTCGCGTAGAAGGGCTTGAAATTCGCGCCGATCAGCACGTCCTTATCCGGTCCGGTCGCGTAAGCGCGCCATTTCACCTTGCCATTGTCAGCATCTAAACCAGCGAGCCAGCCACGAACGCCGAATTCGCCCCCGCTGTTGCCGACCAGGACCACATCCTTTGCGACGATCGGGGCCATGGTGATGCTTTCGCCGAGATTAATGTCGCCAAGCTTGGTGCGCCACAGTTCCTTACCGGAGTTAGCATCGACCGCGACGGTCTCGACGTCCAGTAAGTTGTAAATGATTTTGCCTTTGTAGTAAGCTGCGCCTCGATTTACGACGTCACAGCATGCCACTCCCTGGGAGGAAGGATTGGGATGAGGTTGGTAGACCCATTTCATCGGGGCTCCGGGTTTGGTCAGGTCAAGCGCGTAAAGGTCGTTCGGATACGGGGTCACGATATACATCGTGTTGTTGACGACGAGCGGCGCGGCCTCATGGCCGCGAGTGTATCCGGTCGAGAAGGTCCAATCCAGTTTGA
Source organism: Acidobacteriaceae bacterium (assembly GCA_019245255.1). Lineage (GTDB taxonomy): Bacteria > Acidobacteriota > Terriglobia > Bryobacterales > Bryobacteraceae > Bog-105. The sequence goes on from JAFARV010000648.1 coordinate 7,060, forward strand.
GATTTTTTACATTCTGCGTGTTGATCTGGTTGAGGGTACTGTAGCGGGTACTCGCGTAATTTTTCGCAGCCATGACCCACTGACCGTCATCCGGCTGATTTTGGATTTGCGAAAAGCCCAGCGGGACCCAAACTAAGGCGGCAAGAGCGGTCGACACGCTCTTTGTTCGAACCATACGCCTCCATACGACATGGATGGAGAGGATATGACGCCTCTAAGCGAACCTGAACCGGGTAGCTGTCGAGCGAACCCTAGCGCAACTTCCGTCCCCACCTCGCCTGAAACCAACGCAGGTGTTTCAGTGTTCGTGAAGTAGGAGCATGTATCGAGGTAAGTTGTTTCTGCCCAAGTTAGTAGACCAGCCGGGGGGCCGACCTACAGGCTGCCGCCCCAAAGCGGCTTAGAGCTGAAAAGGGATCAGCGGTTTCGGCAGACGCTCGCGCACAATCACAAAAGCCTCGGCCCGGTCCATCCGAACGGTTGAGCCGCGCTCTTTTTCCATACGCTCATGGTACGGATAGAAGCGGTCCGGGTTTTGGCATTCGTGCGCATAGATAGACGAACGTTTCTTCTCCCAGGTCGCCGAGATATCCACGAAGCAATTCGGTTCGAAGTGGTGGGTCTGAACTCCCGTCATGACCTCGTAATAGACCAGCGTAAATGACTCATTCATGGCTTCCCAAGCCTCGTACACAAGTTGTGCCGCGTTCCGGTGATCGCGATGCGTGTCGAGCGGCCAGTGGACAAAGACCAGATCGGGAGCGAGCGAAGAGAGAAGGTCTGTAAACGCACGCGACTTCTCCGCGTCGGTGGTGGTTTCGCCGTCCATCTGTTCGGCAAAAACGGTTTGCGCACCGAGAATCTGGCAGGCATGAACGGCTTCTTTAGTCCGGATAGCCCCGGTCGACGCACGGTCCTGGCCCTTCATTCCCGCCTCGCCTCGAGTTAGATAGAGAATCGTCACTCGATGTCCATCAGAAATGAGTTTGGCCAGAGTGCCTCCGCAGCCGCTCTCCGGATCGTCGGGGTGAGCGCCTACGCAGACAACATTCAGACTCTTCAGCGCAGCGGATTCGGCCCTGCCGTGCAGTCCGAGCGTGAGGACATTCGAGAGATCGGGCGCAAATGTGTTAAGCGCTGACATGCTCGACCTCCAAAGCATTTTCCGCGCCGACGGCACCAAAGCGCCGGAGTAATTGTTCACCTTCCGGCCACTCGCCATGTCCGGAGGCGACGTTCAAATGACCGGCCTCACCGGCGTTTACAAAATCACTTCCCCAGGCGGATGCAATGCAGCGCGCGAGCGGCAGTGGCAGGTACGGATCGTTCTCGCTCGCGACCAGGCACGAACGGAATTTGAGTCTCGAAACCGGCGTGGGCGCGAAGTCTCTCAATTCGATGGCCGCCGACGCAGCATCTCCTAACCAAGGCGGAGCGACAAGCAATGCGCCCGAGACGCGGTTCTGTTTGTCGGTTTTCGCGGCCCAATGCGCGACGAGCAGGCTCCCAAGGCTGTGGGCGACGAGAAAAACCGGGGTCGAGATCCGCTCGAGTGCCCGATCGAAAGATGCCAGCCAGTCGTGAAGCTGGGGACGACACCAGTTGGTCTGCTCCAGCCAGTACGCATTCGCGTAACGCTCCAGCCACAAGCGTTGCCAATGGCCGGGGCCCGATCCCTGCCAGCCGGGAACAAAGAGCATTGTGGGGCTGGCCGGGGCGGAGTCAATGGTGTCCCGATGCATTGACCATATTGTCTATCGGGATGATAGGCAATGTCAAGAGGGCTTGCCCCCAAGTCAGTCTGCCCAGTACCCGGCCGGGTCCGTTTTCGAACAGCTCTGGCACGAAAGCGCATGACGCGGTACTATTACCAGGATCGAAGAAAGGACCTCGTATGAAGAACATCAAACTGGCAGCATGTATCGGAATCCCGCTGTTTATATCGGCCATCAGTACCGCACAGCAACAAGCATCCCCCGCACCAGCGCCTGAGCTGAAGAAGCTGGACTACTTTGTCGGTACGTGGAATACCGAGGGACAGACGAAGCCAAGTCCGTATGGTCCGGGTGGTTCGTTCACGTCAACCGACCGGATCGCCTGGCAAAAGGGGAATTACTTTGTTATCGGCAACGCAGAGTTCAACACGCCGATGGGTGCCGGCACTGAGCTTTCTGTCATGGGATACGACCGAAACGCGAAAGCGTACACATACGAGTCCTTTAACAGCCAGGGCGAGCATGAAATGGCGACGGGAACTCTGGATGGCGACACCTGGAACTGGTCATCGGGATCGCAGAGTCCGTTCAAATGGCGGTTTACAGAGAAGGTTGTTTCGCCGACTTCTTTCACTATGAAGTTCGAAGTCAGCCCTGATGGAACCAATTGGGTTACGGTACTCGAGGGGAAATCGAATAAACAGTAGCGACGGGCGGCAAGGCCTATTTGGCGTCAGCGCTGGCTGGCCTGGCCTGCGGCGACGCGACGTGTGAACTCAGTGGACTTGTTGCGCGGGATGGTCAAGGATCGCCACTCCTCCCCACGAAAGTGTTTCGCGAGCACGACGATCTGGCCCACGTGGTACGCGTAATGCGCAGTCTGCCGGTTGATGGCCTGCATGACCGAGTGTTCTTCGCCTCGGATCGTGACCGTTCGGGTGAGATCCGGGTCTGTGAGGTTTTCGAGCGCATAAAAGAGGATTGCCCAACCTTCGTTCCAGGTCTCGAGAACGGCCTGCCGATCGCGAGGAGGATCGACAAACTCCTGGTCGCGGTTGCGGTTCGGTTTCTCGCCATCGGTGGTCAGGAAATTGGTCCAACGCGAGCGCATGTTCCCGCTCAAGTGCTTGACAATCATCGCGATTGAGTTCGATTCCGTGTCGAGCGCTGTCGCTAATTCCTCGTTTCTGACCTGCGCCATTGCCTCCTCGCCAAGCTTTTTGTAATACGCGAAGACCGAGACCGAGTCCTCCAGATACGAAGTTGTGAACTTATGGGCCATACAAGAATCGTACAGACGAATGTGCCGTTGGTAAACTTTGTAAGTTTGTACTGGATCTGAGGACCACAGGCCAAGCGGTTGGGATCAGGCACTCTGCCGGACTGGCGTATGAGTTCGGCCGCCCGACCGGCGCGCAATCTTTCTCCCTTGTGCTGTTA
>JAFARV010000801.1 GCA_019245255.1 Acidobacteriaceae bacterium
GTTGTCCGTGAAGTTGTGATCCAGGCGCAGGCTCCATTCATTCGATTGCGTCGGCGCCGGCGCGAACGTGACAAAGTTGTTGGCCAGCCCGCTGTTCGTGGCCTGCGGATAGTAACTGATCAGGTTTTTACCGACAGTGCTCATCAGGGATGCCGGAATTTGGTTGCCTGAAAAGATAGTTCGCGTGAACCCACTGGAGGTTTGCGTGGTCGAGAAGGGATTGTAGAGAGCCTGCGGGATAGCTGAGAAATCGCCGTTTCTTTCGGCCGCGGTCGGCACGGTCGCCGTGTAGGCCACGGGTGACGACTGCCTGAGTCCCTCATAAGCTGCGAAAAAGAACGTCTTGTTTCGCTGCTCGTATAGTTTGGGGATCCACACCGGTCCGCCACCGACGATTCCGAACTGGTTGCGGTGGAAGGGCGTCTTCGGAATCCCGTTGGCGTTGCTGAAGAAGAAGTTCGCGTCCAGTTTGTCATTCCGCAGGAATTCAAACGCGTCGCCATGCAGGCTGCTGCTTCCTGACCTGGTTACCACGTTATAGACATTGCCGGTGCTCCAGCCGTACTGTGCAGTAAATCCGTTGGTCTGGATCTTGGCTTCCTGCACTGAATCCATAGAGGGCACGTAGATGACTCCGCCCCAATCGGCAGCGGTGTCCCAGTGCCCGTCCAACAGGTAGGCAGTGGTTCCGAAATAACCGCCCCCAAAATTCAAGAACGAGATGTCCTGATCCGCCGTCCCCGACTGGCCACCGCCATTCAGCAGCTGCAGCTGGGTCGAGTTGTTCACCGAAGAGTTCAGCAGCACCAGGCCGAAGACGTTGCGAAGGTTGACGGGCAACTGTTGCACTTGCTGCTCGTTTAGGTCTGAAGAAATGTTGGCGTTTTCGGTTGCCAGCAGCGGGGCCTGACTCTCTGAAACAGTGACTTGGGTTTGGACCTGCCCGACTTTTAGTGTGATGGACTCACTCGACGCCTGGCCGGCCTGCAACTGAATGCCTTGCTCTTTATAAGGGGCGAAACCGGTAGCTTCGATCGTGAGCGAATAGGTTCCGGGCGGCAGCACGGCGAACGAGTACCGCCCCTCCGTATCGGTCGCGAAAGTCCGGGTAATCCCCTTGTCAGGGCTCGTCAGTGTGACTTTCGCCCCTCCGACTGCTGCTTCTGAAGCATCGTGGACCACTCCTGCCAATGAGGCACTGAAAGCCTCTGTTTGGCAGCGGGCCGTCGAAGGGAAGAACGCGAGAGCGACTGCCAAACCGATGCTATACGTCAACCCGCCTAGGGGGCGAAACTTATCCAACATGGAAGACCCTTTCTTGACAGGACGCGCCCCGGACGCTTATCCCAATCGAAAATCGTTAAAGTAAACGATTGTGAAGACAATACTACATTCAATTCGGTCTGTCAACGGGTCGCAATGGCCGGCCCCTCCCGACCTCTAATTCGAGTTCCTCAACACGCCGCGCGGAGCCGAGCAACTTTACTTTGGGAGAACCCTGGGAGCTTACTGGCGGTCCCGCGCGCGGGCCCATTACAGACTGAGCATCTCTCTTGTATCGCTCTGGACTGAGATTGCATGGGAGTCGGCTTGCGCCGTTATCCGATATTGGCGGTCCTGCCGCGGATTAAACACGAGCGCAGGGCGGAAGCAGGCAATGCATGTACCAGATGAGCGGCGAACACTCGGATACACGATGCCATTCGAGCCCGCGTACAAGAGCGCGTTGGCTAGGGCTTGAGATACCGCATAGCACTGGGGAACCGGGTCCGGTAGCAGACAGTTCGCCATTTCTGGGTCGTCCAAATAATGGAATTGACCGCTGAAATCTGCGAGAAAATCAACGTAACGAAACGTAAGGCGGTCCGGAATACGAGATTCTTTGAGAAACCGTCTTTTGTGGAAAGCCACTTCAGCAATTGAGGTTTCAATCTCGATACCGGCGTACCACGCACCGCGGCGGGGATCGTTAAAACGGCCACCGTGAGGACCGGGATGACAAAAGGCTGCGTTGACAATCTGGGCGTAGGGAACGCCAAATAGGAGTTCGCTCGGACCAATTGCGGTGTTTCCTCCACGCTCTGCGACTGTGCGCTCGTTTGTGGCGGCATCAATCTCGCTCAAATCCGCGAGGACCTCTGCGGGCAGGGGGAGCGTCTCAAGAACGCTTCCCTTCGTGTATTTTGCGGGAATCAGCCGGTGCGTGCCAGATCGTTCGAACGATTCAAGATGAGCCACTCAGCGGCCGTCTCGCGCCG
>JAFARV010000004.1 GCA_019245255.1 Acidobacteriaceae bacterium
ATGGCAGCCGATACGAGGGCCCTGGGGCAGCCTTCGCCAGTGAGCAGTGGGATTCGCATGGCCTCGAAGTAGCCGTTTGAGACCCATCGGCTATCGGCCACAATCTTCTTACCGGCATGTGTGAGCTGCGTGTCGATCTTGAAGTCACCCTCGAGTTCGCCAGCGGCTCCGGGCATCACCGCGGAAGTGGCCGCAGCGCGGACGCCGGGTGTGGCGCGCAGTTGATCGAGTGACCGGTCGATTCTTTGTATCACCTTTTTGTAGTCTGTTGTTTCTCCCCAGTTGCCGCTGATGCGAAGGGTCAGTACGTGGGTTGGATCGAAGCCGGGCGAAACGCGGCCAAGCTCCTGAAAACTGCGGAGCAGCAGGCCGGCTCCGACCAGCAAGGTGACGGCGAGCGAAACCTGGACGCCAACCAGAATCCACTGCATGGGGTTGCGCGCGGAGACCTGTGTACGACTCGCGTGTCCGAGGTTCGTTGCGATGCTTTGGCGTGTTCCGCGGATAGCCGGAAGCAAGCCGCACAGCAGAGTGGCAAGGACGGCGCAGGCAACCGTGTAAAGCACTACACGCCAGTCGAGCGTTACCTCTTCGGCCCGGGGAATGCTACTCGCGAGGTGGTGTAGAGTGCGCGCACCGGCAGCGGCGACAGAGAGCCCAACCGCGCATCCGATCAATGCGAGGACCAAGCACTCGGTCAGCAACTGAACGATTATGGACAGACGCGATGCGCCGAGGGAGAAGCGAACGGCGATTTCACGCTCCCGCTCGGTGGTACGGGCAAGCAGCAGGGCAGCAATGTTGGTACAGGCGATCAAGAGGAGCAGCGACACGGAGCCAAACAGCACCCAGAGAGAACGCCGGATGCCGGCGACAGTGGTCTCTTTAAGCGCCTCGACACGGACACCCAGAGTGCCGTCAGACTTCGGGAATTGCCTTCCGAGCTGGGCCTGCACGGTTGCCAGATCGGCACGGGCCTGCGCAATACTGACATTCGGCCTCAGGCGGCCGATGACCTGGAACCAGGTCTCATTTCGATCCTGCGCGTAGGGAGCATCCATCGGGTTCGGCAACCATACGTCCACATCGTGATCCGGAAAGAGGAACGAAGCCGGCATGACGCCGATTATGGTGTAGGAGTACGCTTCAATGCGCAACTGCTTCCTCAGGATGTTCGGATCCGCATGCAAGCGGCGGCGCCAGAAACGATCGCTGATGAGGACGGCGTTCGGTCCGCCGAAGTGCTCCTCGCGCGGCGAGAAATCGCGGCCGAGTGAAGGGGACACGCCCCGTACTTCGAGAAAGCGAGGAGCGACCGGCGCTTCCGTGACCTTCTCCGGCAGGGGTCCGGATCGTTCCGATCCGTCGTTTGTGTACCAGCCCGAGATGGCCTGAAAGGTCGTGCTGAGGCGGTTCCAATCATCAACTCATCACTGTCCGGAAACGGCAGCGGACGCTCGATATGGAAGCGAAGTTCGGAGTCGAGTTCGACCTCGAGAGCACCTTTGCGCCGAAAGATCTGCCAGAAGGACCGCATCGCGTGTACCAGGGGCTTACTCTTCGCGCAGAGCCGACAGAGCGTCTAAATTAGCTGCCCGGCGAGCTGGGAAAAGGGCTGCGATCGATCCGGTGGCGACCAGCAGGCCCGTTGCTAGCGTCAGTATGAGCGGGTCATCGGACTTCAGGTGGTAAAAGACCGACTTGGCGTAGTGCGACAGCAAGAGCGACACCATCACACCCACTAATAAACCGGTTGCGAGCATGATCGAGACGTCTTTCGCAACCAGTCCGTAGACTCTGGCGCGAGTGGCTCCCAGCGCGACACGCACTCCGATTTCGTTCCTGCGGCGGGCAACGATGTATGACGTGACGCCATAGAGTCCCAAGGTAGAGAGACAGGCAGCCAACAGCGCGAAGGCGGCGGACAGATTGGCCATCAATCGTTCCCTTAAGACGGAATCGTGAATCTGGACATCGAGGAGGCGGAAATCGATGAGAAGATTAGCATTGAGCAGTGAAACTTCGTGTTGCACTTCAGCTTGGACCTGATCCAAGGGTCCATGCACGCGAATCACGAAGTTTCTGTCGTCGCCAGGTTGTTCTTCCTGGCTTAAAGGGAAGAATGCGATGCTGCGCTGCTCCTCTGACAGATCGCTATAGTGGGTGTCGGCGATAACGCCCACAATCTCGAAAACGGTGTCAGGAGTGTTCGCGTCTCCTTCGACACGGAAGGTCCTTCCTAAGGGGTTTTGTCTGCCGAAAAGAGTCTTTGCGCAGGTTTGGTTTATCAGCGCCACTTTGGGCGCACTCAGGTCGTCGTGGATGGTGAAGTCGCGTCCGGCTAATATCGGCGTTTCCATGGTGGCGAAGTAACCCGGACCCGCGCGATTCAACCATAGCTGCTTGCCGCCGGAGCGCGCAGGATCGTTATCGGCGTGAACGTGATTATTCCATCCGAATCCCCCCAAGGGCGTAAACGCCACGGGAGCCGACGAGCTCACGCCGTGCAAAGACACGAAACGTTCCTGGAGCTCACGGAACAGTTCTTTTCGCCGCTCCGGGTTTTCGAAGCCGGGGCCGCGGGCAGTCACATCGGCGATCAGGATGTTGTGCGAATTGAAGCCCACATTAGTAGCGAGCAGGTTCCGAAAACTGATAGTGGAGAGGAGTGCCGCGACCAGGAGAATGAGTGAGAGAGCCACCTGCGACATCACGAGCATGCGCCGCAATCCGTTACGTTCGCGGGTGGCGGTAGTAGTACGAGAACCGCGCATGGCCGTCGCCGGCGCGCCGCCGCTTGCTCGAATAGCAGGAATCAGGCCGAAGAGAATACACGTTCCGAGAGCTAATGCCGACAGAAAACCAAACACGTGCCAATCTACTCCGAGTAACACGCTTACCGGATTACCAGGCGAGCTGAGAAACGCGACTAAGGTTCGACTTAGAGCGAACGCGATACCGAATCCGAGCACCGCGCCGCCTACCGCCAACAGCAGGCTTTCGGAAAGGAGCTGCAGGATCAGGCGTCCACGCCAGGCGCCGACGGCCTGTCGTACGGCCATTTCGCGTTCGCGGGCGCTCGCGCGCGCAAGTAACAGGTTGGCGAGATTGGCACATGCAATCAACAGCACGGAACCGGTAATTGCCATCAAGATCCAGAGCGGGCTTTCGAACGCTCTCCGCAAGGAAGAAACACCCGCGCTCGCGGAAACCAGCTTGACCTTGTTCTTCAGGTATTGTTTGACAAAGTCGGGCCGATACTCGGCCGGAACCGTCTCGCGGAAGATAGCCGGCGCCAGATCGCGGACTTGAGCCGAAGCTCGCTCCAAAGTCCATCCGGGTTTCAAACGCGCGATCGGAGTCAGCCACCACGCCATCCGATCGAATGCGCGGCCCTTGCCATCCTTGGCAAAGACGTTGGCGGAACACAGCGGAAGCGCCACGTCGAAGCGCTGTCCTGGTTCTACTCCGAAGAACGACGGCGGCGTGATTCCCCCGATCGTGAAGCGATGGCCGTCGAGAGTTATAGCTTTACCAATTGCATTCAGCTCGCCGCCGAACTGCCGCTGCCAAAAAGCGTAGCTCAAGACCACGGGCGCGGAAGAGCAGGCGACTCGATCGTCAAACGCTGGAATGCCATTTCCCGCAATCGGATTCACACCCAAAACCGTGAGGAAATTCGAACTGACGAGAAGCCCCTCGGCGTAGCGTGATTCTCCAGCGGTGCTCAGGTTGAAGCGCGTCGGCCAGAAGATGAGCATATCCGCGAATGCTGTCGCGTGCTGTTTCAGCGACTGCATCTGCGCATAGGTGAATGCCTCTTCTCGCGAGAAATACGAGCCGGCGGTAAAGAAGTCGCCGGAACGAACAACCGTCGCCAGACGGGATGGATCTTGAACCGGGAGTCCACGCAGGCGGATGGCATCGAGCAACTGAAAGATTGCGGTGTTCGCGCCAATGCCCAGGGCCAGCGAGAGGATCGCGATGGCAGCAAATCCCGGATTGAGCTTTAATTGGCGGAGCCCATAAATAAGGTCGCCGCGAAGAGCGTCGAGCCAGCCTGTAATGTTCATATCGCGTGTCCGTTCCTTTTGTATGGAATAGTTCCCAAAACGCAGCGACGCCCGCCGGCGCGCTTCTTCCGCTGGCATACCTTCGTCCACGAAGCGATCGATGGTCTCGGCAAGGTGAAACTCGAGTTCGCGATCGAGTTCTTCGCCCAATCGTTCGGAACGAAACACGTTTCGCAAGCGCGCATACCAGGACATAAATGTTCCCAAATCAGGAGTAGGTCAGCACACGACTGACGCCATACGTCAAACGCGCCCAGTTCTCCTGCTCCTGGGCGAGCTGCTTTCTTCCGAGCGCGGTAATCGCGTAAACCTTGGCGTTGCGGCCCTTTTCAGTAGTCACCCATTTGGATGAAAGCCAGCGGTCCTGCTCCATACGATGGAGCGCGGGATAAAGCGAGCCCTCCTCAACTTGCAGCACGGTGTCGGAGACGGAATGGATATGAGCCGATAGGGCATATCCATGCATCGGGCCGCCTGAATCCAATGTGCGCAGAACCAGCAGCGTCAATGTGCCCTGCAGTTTGTCGTTCTTCAAGGTCCGTGGCATAAGTAGCTAGGTATAGCCTACTCCGGCCGCGTTTCCCTGTCAACGGGATTTCCCGTGTGACCACGCTCAGCCGAGATGCGGTACGCACGCCTGCCTGACGTAACGTGTTGCAACCGCTCAGGACCGCGCCAAACAGA
>JAFARV010000138.1 GCA_019245255.1 Acidobacteriaceae bacterium
TGGCTCTCGAGATGACTCCCGAAGCAATCATCGATGAACTGAAGGCATCGTCTTTGCGAGGACGCGGGGGCGCCGGCTTCCCTACCGGGATGAAATGGAGCTTCGTCCCGCGTAACACCGGTAAACCTACTTACATCGTCTGCAACTCGGATGAAAGCGAACCGGGTACCTGCAAAGACCGGCTGTTGATGGAGAATGACCCGCACCAACTGATTGAAGGTATGTTGATTGCGGGTTGGACGATTAAGTCGAACAAAGGATACATTTTCATCCGCGGCGAGTACCGGTATCTGATTGAAATTGTCGACAGGGCCATCGCGGAAGCTTATGAGCGTGGGTATCTCGGCAAGAACATCCTGGGCTCGGGTTGGGATTTTGACGTGTATACACACACCGGCGCCGGCGCATACGAGTGTGGTGAGGAATCGGCGCTGCTCGAATCTCTTGAAGGCAAGCGAGGAATCCCGCGTCTGAAGCCTCCGTTTCCCGCCGTAGTCGGCGCGTTTCAGGCGCCAACGATCCTGAATAACACGGAGACTTTCTCTGCCGTCCCCGTCGTCTTGCGGAACGGCGGCGCATGGTACGCGTCGCTTGGCACGCCCAAGAACGGCGGAACGAGATTGCTGTGCGTCTCGGGGCACGTGAATAAGCCCGGCGTATATGAACTGCCACTCGGGTTCCCATTCATGCGGCTGCTGAACGAAGTTTGCGGTGGAATGCGAAATGGCAAGCAATTGAAAGCTGTGATCCCCGGCGGCTCTTCGTCTCCGTCGCTGAATGCCGCGGATGTGCAGGACCTGCCATTGGATTACGACTCCATCGCGAAAGCGAAGTCGATGGCAGGATCGGGTGGACTTCTGGTGCTGGATGAAGATACAGATATCGTGGCGGTTGCGCTGCGCACCATTAAGTTCTACGCGCACGAGAGCTGCGGCTGGTGCATTCCCTGCCGCGAGGGCACGACCTGGTTGAAGAAAGTGCTGACCCGCTTTCATGAAGGATACGGAGAAGCGAGCGACATCGAATTGATTGCGGAACTTTCAAATAATATGTTTGGACGGACGTTCTGTCCGCTTGGTGATGCGGCCGCGATGCCGACAACCGGCTTCATCACGAAATTCAGACATGAGTTCGAGGCGTATCTCAAAAAAGGCCGTAAGGAACTGGCGACGAGCCCGCCCGAACTGGTCGCACTGCACTAATACAATTTATGGCTGACGTAGTGACACTCACCATCGATGGCCGTCAGATACAAGCTGCTCCCGGCACGTTGCTGATTAACGCTGCCAAAGCGGACGGCATTTCAATCCCCTCCTTTTGTTATTACGATGGCCTGGCTTTGCAGGCTGCCTGCCGGATGTGTCTCGTTGAGGTTGAGAAAACACCCAAACTGCAGGTGGCGTGCACGCTGCCGGTGGCCGAAGGAATGGTGGTACATACTGAGTCTGAACAGGTTCGAAAAGCACGAAAAGGAATGCTCGAGTTCCTGCTGACGAATCATCCACTTGACTGCCCGGTTTGCGATAAAGGCGGCGAGTGCGAGTTGCAGGATATGGTGTTCCGCTATGGCGCGGGCGAGACGCGCTTTCGCGAAGACAAGATTCACGTAGATGAGAAGCAGTGGTCGCCGGTTGTGTTTTACGACGCTCCGCGCTGCATTCTCTGCTATCGCTGTGTTCGCATTTGCGGCGAAGGTTTGGGAGTTGCGGCGTTAGGCGTAGGGAACCGTGGCGCAGTCTCTGAGATCGTTCCGAATCGCGGCGATCATCTCGAATGCGACGAGTGCGGCGCATGCATCGATATCTGCCCGGTCGGCGCGCTGACCAGTGGAACTTACCGCTACAAAGCGCGACCGTGGGAAATGGAGCACATCGGCACTATCTGCACGCACTGCTCGAACGGCTGCAAAACCACCCTCGGTGTGCGCAATGGCCGCATCATCCGCGCGAACAACCGCGACCACTCCGGTATCAACGGCGAGTTCCTTTGCGTGAAAGGACGATATGCGTTCGATTTCAACGAGAACCCTGAGCGGGTCACAACGCCGCTGGTACGCACGAACGGTGAACTGAAACCCACTTCGTGGGCTATCGCCATCGCCACGGTCGCGAAGAAATTTAACGAACTGCGGGCGCGAAATGGGCGCTTTGCAATTATCGGCTCGAATCACACAACGAACGAAGAGAATTATTATCTGCAGAAGTTTGCGCGCCAGGTTCTGCATACGTCGAATATCGATCATCACCGAACGGGCGATATAGCGACCCTGCTCGACAGCGTAAGTGGACGCAGCAACGCGCTCGCGACGATGGGCGATCTGTATACAACGAAAGCGGCGCTGGTGATCGACAGCGATCTTGCGATGGAGCAGCCGCTAATCGCGTTCCAACTGCGTGCAAACTGGCGTCACCATAAGGCCCATATCTATGCCGTGACACCCGGTCCCGTGCGCGAAGACAGTTATGCCACCGTGGTGCGCGCGCCGTTCGGTCAGGAGTTCGATGCACTGGAAGGATTGCGCGAGAAGCTTGCAGCGGAACCCGAACTGGTAATTCTCTTCGGCGCTCCGATCAAAGGCGAAGGCCTTCGGCGGCTGGTTGCCTTTGGCGATTCACTCGGCATCCCGGTCAAGTACGTGTGCCTGCTCGATTATTCAAATTCTCGCGGCGCGTCAGATATGGGCCTCTTGCCAGATCTGCTGCCTGGCTATCAAAGCGTTCGCGGCGCAGGTCTAGAAGCGGGCCTGAACTACGATCAGATCCTCCGAGACGTGAATCTTGATGCCGTCTGGATCGTGGGTTCGAATCCGGTGGCGAGACAGCCACTCGCGGCAGCAAATGCGTTTGTCGTTGTCAACGA
>JAFARV010000182.1 GCA_019245255.1 Acidobacteriaceae bacterium
CAGCCCTTCGCCTGCGTCTATAGAATATGGAAATCTGCTTGCAGCAAGTTGGCACAGGGCAGAGAAAAGTAGCTGAAGCTACACAAGAGGAGACCTTATGAAGCATTTACCAGGACGCCGAACTCTGAAAACCTGGCTCGCTGTTTCGGTGCAAACATGTTTGGCTTCGACGTTGCTTCTGGCGGTTACGCCGAGCAACACGAAGACATTTAATTCCGGTGAGAAGGCAAAGATCAAGGGTGTGATCCTCTCGAAGGACGGCTCCACACTGAAAGTGCGCGGAGACGACGACTCGATCGATACCGTTGATCTGACGGATACAACAAAGATTCAGCTCAGACACGGCATGTTTGGAAAGAATGCTATGGATCCCGGAGCGCTCGTCCCGGGACTGCATGTCGAAGCTCAGGGCAGGGGGAACGACAAAGGTGATCTGGTTGCCGATAAAGTCCTCTTCGATCCAAATTCGATGCGCGCATCGCGCCAGATTGATGCTCGTGTCTCGCCGCTCGAAGCTCGGACCAACAGTGTCGAAGGCCGCACCGGACAACTGGAGGGCCGCGCGGGTCAGTTAGAGAATCGAGCGGGCCAACTAGAGAATCGCCAAGGTGATCTCGAAAACACTGAAAAGCAGACACAGCAGCAAGTGTCGCAAGTACGAACTACCGCCGACCAGGCGAATCAGGGCGTGAATCAAGTGAATGGCCGCGTCTCCAACCTGGACAACTACGCGTCCAAGGAAGCGGTCACGGTTTACTTCCGCAGCGGGAGCGCCGTTCTTTCAACTCAGGCGAAACAGGATCTCGACAATATTGCTCAGCAGGCCAAGAATGAGAAAGGCTATGCCATCGAAGTCGCTGGGTTCGCGGACACCACTGGCAATGCTGCCTTCAATCAGGACCTGAGCCAACGCCGCGCCGGCGCTGTCATCACGTACCTCGAGGAAAAGGGCGACATTCCGATTCATCGCATTCTCCCAGCCTCCGGTCTCGGTACAACCCACGAGGCTGCCGACAATCACACCAGCGCTGGACGCAAGCTGAATCGCCGTGTCGAAGTGAAGATCCTCGTCAATCAAGGCTTAGTGTCATCCAATGCCGGTGCAACGAACGCAACGGGCCAGCCTGTAACTACCGGTGTGACGGATACCACCGGAACGCAACCCAACTCCACTGCTACCCAGAATCCAGGGCAGGGAACTACACCGCCTCCGCAGCCGCAACAGTAACTCTTTATCGGCAGCACTTTGGCCGGGAGGCGCGCCAGTCTCCCGGCCGACTTTTCCGCTATTAGCATTGAGGTGGATACGCGTGCCTGCTGGTAGATGACGGTTCTCGAGTTCACTCCCATCGTTTTCCTGGCCGCGTTCCTTGCCGGACTGCTCGGAGCACTGACTGGACTCGGCGGAGGCGTAATCGTCACCCCGGTGCTTACGATTTTCTTAGGGGTCGACATGCGATACGCCATTGGAGCGAGTTTGGTATCCGTAATTGCCACCTCCTCCGGCGCCGCTGCTGCCTACGTGAGGGACGGCTACTCGAACATCCGCATCGGAATGCTGCTGGAGATCGCCACCACACTCGGCGCCCTCGCAGGAGCTTATCTCGGTACCCATGTTCCCATCGCATACCTGAGCATCATCTTCGGACTGATACTGCTCCAAGCCGCATGGCAGACCGCCCGCGAGCATAAAACAAATAAAACCGTAATTGCGCCTGACCCGCTGGCCGCCAAATTCAGACTCAGCGGTGTCGTCCGTACGGAAAATGGACAACAGCCCTACGTCGTGCGCAGACTGAAAGCGGGTTTTGCCCTGATGTTCGGTGCCGGCACGGTGTCCGGTCTCTTGGGCATCGGGTCCGGCTCGCTCAAAGTGATCGCGATGGATCAGGTCATGCAGCTTCCGTTCAAAGTCTCGACTGCCACCAGTAATTTCATGATCGGAGTGACGGCCGCAGCCAGTGCGAGCGTTTATCTTACCCGAGGATATGTCGCTCCCGCGATCGCCATGCCCGTCATGTTAGGAGTGCTTGCTGGCTCGCTGCTCGGCGCACGCTTTCTCCCCATCCTGCCTGTGAGCGTTCTGCGCCGCATCTTTGCTGTCGTCGTCGGACTGATGGCGTTAGAAATGATTGCGAACGGGGTTCGTACGATATGAAGCACTCCACCGTTACAGATGCGAGTATCGAGAACGTAATCAGTGTCCTACTGCGTACGGGTGTTCTGCTCTCGGCGAGCTTTGTCCTTGGTGGCGGGATCTATTTCCTATTCAGGCACGCTGGTGAGCATGTTGACTACAAGACCTTTCACGGCCAACCGGCGGTCGACCGTTTTCTGCACCAGATCGTCCTCGCAGCTTTCCATTTGAGAGCTCGATCCATCATTCAATTCGGCATTATTCTGCTCATCGCAACGCCGGTCTTCAGAGTTGTCGTCTCGCTTCTCGGGTTCGCTTTCGAAAGAGATCGCGCCTACGTACTGATCACGGCAATCGTTTTGGCGATTCTGCTTTACAGTCTCATTGGCGGAGCGGCAGGCCTCGCCTGACATCCCTCCGAATTCAAACTCATAGATGGCTCCTTCGAGCTGTAGCGACCACGCGCCTCGGCCTTTGGGGTCATCGAAGAGAAGTTTTGGTCTTACATGGAACCTAAGTCGAGACGGTAATCCGCAGTCCTCCGTGTTTCGCAGGTAGACGCTGACCTTGTGGCAGGATTACGGGGAACCTGGAAACAATAGACGTGCCGAGCACCCATTGCCCATTGCGCAACGCCCTTTGATGAAGGACCTACTGTGAACCCGTTTGTGGCTATTCCCTTTGCCGGGTTGCCGTTGGTTTTACCAGAATGCACTGCCCCAAAAGACCTAGCGCGAGAACACGACGCCGTGGGGTATGGCCGAGCCGCTCCAGCCGTGTGGCCAGGTGCGTTCGCTCAAATCGAAGCCGGGACGTCCGGCCTGATCGTGAA
>JAFARV010000211.1 GCA_019245255.1 Acidobacteriaceae bacterium
ACCCGCCGAGAAAATACGGGCCGCTGGGTTGAGCTTTGCGTATCTCGGAGACGTAATGCGTTGCGATCACCGGAATTGTATCCCGCTTGATTCGCCGTCCGTCCAGTCCTTCCGCCTCGATTCCATAGAATGGCTGGTCAGAAGGAAGCTCGTTTGCAAGGTTGTGAAGAAAAAATGCGCCTCCATGGCCACCGTGTACGCAAAAGAAAGGCGGACGAGAGCCGTATCGCCGCAGAGGCACCAATGTCCGATACTGTTCAGTTCTAGGTTCCGATTCCAGTTCCCTGGCAAGTTCTTGAACAGTTGCCGCAAAAATCAACTTGGAGACAGGAAGGTCCTTCCCGAAGACTTGGCCGATCTTCGCGAATAGGCGCCCAGCGTCCAGTGACCGTCCGCCAAGATCGAAAAAACTCGTCGTGACCCCAATCGGTCGAACGTTCAAAACTTCTTCCCAGATGGAAGCGAGCTTTCGCTCAATTTCGTTGCGCGGTGAGACGAAGTCCTGCCCAGCGGTAATATCGCTCGATTGCGGCTCAGGCAGAGCCTTGCGATCCACTTTGCCGTTTGAAGTTAAAGGAAACCCCTTCATTTCGACGAAAACGGAGGGCAGCATATAGTCCGGCAATCGTTCGCGTAGGTGCCCCCGTAACCGCCCAATTGGTGCTGGTTCGCTTTCATCTGAAGAAATATAGGCGGCAATATACTTCTCACCAGAAGTACTTTCACGCGCCATCGCGACTGCCTGCCTGACGGAGGGATGCTGCTCTAGCACGGCTTCAATCTCACCCAGTTCAATCCGGAATCCGCGGATCTTCACTTGATGGTCCGTACGGCCAAGAAACTCAACGTTACCGTCTTGACGACAGCGGGCAATATCGCCTGTTCGATACAACCGATTTCTGAAGCCTGGTTCAAAGGGATGATGTACAAATCTTTCCGCCGTGAGGTCCGGCCGGTGCAGATAACCCCGCGCTAATCCTTCACCGCCAATGTAGAGCTCACCCTCCTGTTCCGGCGGCACCGGAGTTTCATCGGGGCCCAGAATGTGAAACGAGGTATTCCGAATCGGCTTCCCGATTGGAACAGTGCGAGTTTCATCACCACGCACGCGATAAACAGATGACCAGATCGTCGTTTCAGTTGGGCCGTACATATTCCAGACCTGACCGCAGCGTGTGGTTAGCTCGCGAGCCAGTTCTGGCGAAAGCGCTTCACCGCCGACCAAGGCCTTGAAATTGCGCTTACCCTTCCAACCAGCTCCGAGTAGAAGGCGCCAAGTCACAGGTGTGGCCTGCATAACCGTGATTTTCGATCGTGCAATAAGTTCAGCTAAAAGCTTTCCGTCGCTAGTCGCCTCGCGACTCGCGATCACGAGTCGCCCACCAGCGAGAAGTGGAAGATATAACTCCAAACCTGCGATATCAAATGAAATCGTAGTAACTGCAAGCAACGCGTCTGAGGCGCCCAATCCGGGCTCGCTCAACATGGATTCGAGGAGGTTTATCAAACTGCCATGCTCAATTTCGACACCCTTCGGCTTGCCAGTCGATCCTGAAGTAAAGATCACATATGCCAGGTCAGATGATCCAACTCTGGGTTCAATCGGATCGCAACTCAATGCAGCCGCCCATTTCTCAGAATCTGAGACGTAGAGAACGTCGGATGGAAGCTTGGCAAGTACGCTCAGTGTGTCCGGATCAGCGACGAGCAGCTTGATCTGGGCTTCATCGAGGATTTGCTCGATTCGATGGGCACCCTGCTGGGAGTCCAGGGGAACATAGGCAGCCCCAGCCTTCAAAACGGCAAGGAGTGTCACGATCATTTCTAGTGATCGTTCAACAAGTAAGCCGACAAGAACATCAGGTCCAACACCGCGCTGCTGGAGAAGTCTTGCGAGCTGGTTTGAGCGACGCTCAAGCTGCTCGTAGGTGAGCGAGCGCCCATTGCACTCGACCGCAACCTTGCGCGGAGTCCGTCGCGCGGTTGCAGTCAGCGACACGTGAAGCGGAGCTCTGTTCTCGCTGTGTTCTGATTTCTTCATGCGTCGTCAACCCCTACCGGGAACCCCTCAGTTACAACGGCGGCGCCAACCTCGGAAGTATGCCCACACTGGAAGAGCAATTAGTTGGGTCTTAGCTGGCTGCGAACAACACGTATAAAGGAACTGTTGAGCAGTTTTCTGTTCCTGTCAAGTCCTCGCGGTGGTTGTAACTTGAGACAAACGGTATTTTTCTCTCGAGACCGGAGCGAGCTCAATATCTTCCTCCGGTTCACTCAAACAGGCGCGGTCGATAGCGTCTGCCAGCGAATGGATGGTTGGTTGTTCAAAAAGCGCGCGTACTGGAAGATCCACAGAGAACTTGTCTCGCACCCGCGCGACGATTTGGGTGGCAAGGAGGGAGTGGCCGCCGATATCGAAGAAGTTATCGTGACGGCCGATGCGTTCGCGGCGCAATACCTGAGACCAAATAGTGGCTAATTGCTCTTCGGCGGCGGTTTGTGGAGGCTCATAGCGGTGAGCTTGGATGGCCTCTTCGGGCAAGGGCAGCGCCTGGCGGTCGAGTTTCCCGTTGGCCGTGAGAGGCAGCTTCGGCAGTAACACCAAGCCTGCCGGCAGCAGATAATCCGGCAGGCGCGTTTTCAGATAGCGCTGCAAGTCTTCGCCGGTGAGATTGGCCTCAGGCCGGCTGACCACATAGGCCACCAGCTGTTTGTCGCCTGCCAGCTCGCGCACCAGCACCGCCGCCTGCCGTACGCCCGGATGTTCCGCCAGCACCGCTTCGAGCTCGCCCGGCTCCACCCGATAGCCGCGAATCTTCACCTGTTCATCCCAGCGGCCCAGAAACTCCAGCGTGCCATCGCTCAGATAGCGCACCCGGTCGCCGGTGCGGTACATGCGCTCTCCCGCCACCGCCAGGTCCGGGACAAAGCGTGCCGCCGTCTCCTGCGGCTGCTCCAGATAACCGGCCGCCACGCCTGCGCCGCCAATGTACAGTTCGCCCTCTATGCCGAGCGGAAGCGGCTGCTGATACGCATCCAGCACATACAAGCGCGTATTCGCAAGCGGCCGCCCAATGGGGATATTGGGTCCCGGTAAGCGCCGCCAGTCATACTCGCCTAACGCCAACAGCACGGAACCGACCGTCGTCTCCGTCGGCCCATAGTGATTGATCAGCTGGCAGCCTGAACCCAATGCTTCAATGCGCTCCACCAGCGCGCGCGTGAGCATCTCCCCGCCCAGAATCAGATAGCGGCGGGGCAGCATCTCGCGGCCTCCACCGGCATCCAGCAAGGCGCGCAGATGCGACGGTACCATCTTCAACACATCCACGCCGTAGCGCGTGCAGTACGCGCCCAAGGCCTGGGGATCGCTCGCCACCTCCGGCCGGATCAGATGCACGCAGCCGCCCGCAAACCAGGCCGGGTAAATACAGCTGTTCCCCAAATCTGCACTCAAGGTGGAAACGGTCGCAAACTGCCAGGCTTGGCCGCAGGCGTCCAGCGGCAGGCGCCGCAGCAGCGCTTGTGCGTAGTTCACCAGGTTGCGATGCCGCACCATAACACCTTTGGGCACACCGGTGGAGCCCGAAGTGTAAATCACATACACCAGATCGTCGGGTTTCGCTGCGGTGGGCAGATTCGTCGACGGCAACTCACGCCAGCGCGCTGCATCCCGGTCCACACACACTACCGCTCCGCCAAACTGCGGCAACTGTGCCGCCAGGTGCTGGTCGGTGAGGAGTGCCACCGCTCCCTCCAGCTGCTGCTTCAGGCGTGCCGGCGGATGATCGGCGTTGAGAACGACATAGGCTGCACCCGCTTTCCCAATCGCCAGCATTCCCACCAATGATTGGAGCGAGCGCTCCAGACATAACCCCACGCGCTGGTTCGGACCCACTCCCAGCTGCTGCAGATAGCGCGCCCATTGATTAGCCTGCTCGTTCAACTCCCGATAGCTCAACGCCTGTTCGCCGCAGCGCACCGCCAGCCGCTCCGGGGTGCGCGCCGCCTGGGCTTCAAACAGTTCGCAGATGGTACGTTCCCGCGCATACTCGGCTTCTGTGCGGTTCCAATCCACTAACAAACGCCGGCGTTCCGGCTCCGCAATCAGCGGTAAGCGGCTGACTGGCGTTTCCGGGTTGGCCAGCGCACCGGCCAACAACGTCTGAAACTGCTCGTTCCAGCGCTCCACCGTTGCCCGCTCAAGCGTTCCCGCGTCGTACGCAAACTCCAGACTCAGACGTTCGCCGCGCCGCCGCCCCGTCAGTTTCAACGTATGGGGTTCTCCAGCTGCTGCCGCCTCCAGCAGCCGGAACTTCACCCCTCCGTACTCTTCCGCCTCCCCATACTCCTCGTATGCGAAGCCAAGGGGAAGAGAGGTAATTTGGGACTTATTATTTTCATCGACCAGGGCTGCGAAGCACTGCTGCCATTGCCGCATTTCCCTAAAGCGGGAGCTAACTCGTTTCAGCACCTGGCTGAACTCCATTTCCGGCTCCAGCTGAATCCATATAGGCAAATTCCAAGAAAGAAGTCCGAGAGCGCCTTCCAGTTCGCTATAGTTCCTCCCATCGAACAGGCAACTCACGGGCACGTGCGGGCATAGGCCAATGCGCGAGAGAAATACTTGCCAAGAGGTAAGCAGGACAGCATCCACACAGCTATCATTCGTGGCGCAAAATGTATCCAGGTTCGCAACATCCGCAGAGGCTAGGCCAACCGATAACCGATGAACCTGAGAGTGTTTTAGAGGTTGTATTTGGAAGGGTAGCGAAAAGGAATGCCACGCATCCAGGTCCGCTCTTCGAAGGTAGTCTCGCCAAAACTCGCAACCAGGGTTAGACTCAGGCTCAACCAGGAGTTCATTCTGCCACTCGCTGACGTCGACGTACTGAACACCTTCGATGGTGAGCGTCTTTCCTGAGACAATCGCATCATAGCGGCGACCGATCTCGCTAACCAGAATCTGCAGTCCGCGGACATCCGAGCAGAGTGCCGGCAAACTTAGAAATAAGATCGCGTGAGCGGGTCCGCAATGTGCGAGGACACATCGGAGGACTGGTCCATTTTCCAGATCGTGAGTGCTTCCCTCTTTGAAAACATCATGAATTGCCGCGCTTTGATCGACATTGCCGGACCATGTCCGATCCGCATAGTCCCACGCCACATCAGGTTCTTCGAGAATGACCTGAAAAGGGTCCTTCATCCCGGGTTGGCGGCGGAATACCGTTCTGAGAATTTCGTGCTGCTCAACCGCTTGGTGCAAAGCTCCGCGAAGGGCTTTTGTGTCGACTGAACCTGTCAAAGAGACGGCGCAGCGTGCAATGCGCTGCTCAGAGTCGCCCGGCACATTCCAGCACCGCTCCTGCTGTGCGGAAAGTCGAAAGGCGGTGATAGTCTTCGTCTCAGCGTTGGATGTTGCTGCCATATTCCGTTTGGTGTGCTGTGCTATGTTCCTCGCGAGGGCGTTTTCAAGTGGTTTGTAGCGACCCCGCTCTTTACACGACCTGCCAAGTCGGCTATGGTCGGCGCTTCGGACAGGGCGTGTAAGGAAAGTTCAATGCCGAAAGTATTTCGGATCTGCGCTACAACCTGGGCCGCCACCATGGAGTTCCCACCCAACGAGAAGAAGTCGTCGTCAATGCCAGGGCTTTCGACGTGCAGGAGCATTGACCAGATGTTGCTTAACCTTTCTTCCACAGCCGTACGCGGACGGCGGTAAGTGTCGAGTGGACCGGGCCGGGATTTTTTGTGAGATTCGATTGCGTACACGATCTCCTCCACGGTCGCTATGCGATCTGCTATCTCGAGCAGAACATCTGCGGTCCG
>JAFARV010000558.1 GCA_019245255.1 Acidobacteriaceae bacterium
CTCCCGAGATACCGCCGTTTGGAGAGGCGATTGAATTTCACAAAAAAGAAGCGCCGTTAAGAGTCCAGCCATTCCCGATGACGGACGTGCGGCTTCTCCCAAGCATTTACAAAGATTCCGAAGAAGCCAATCTCCGTTACTTGAAACGGCTCGACGCCGAGCGGCTGCTGCATAACTTTCGTGTTAATGCCGGGATTGCCTCATCGGCGCAACCGTTAGGCGGATGGGAGAAGCCCGACTGTGAGTTACGAGGCCACTTCGTCGGACACTATCTGTCAGCCTGTGCCTTGATGTTTTCGTCGACCGGTGATCGGGATATCAAGGGCAAAGGCGATTACATCGTGTCGGAACTGGCTAAGTGTCAGGCCAAGCTACCGGGCGGCTATTTGAGCGCTTTCCCGCTCGAATTCTTCGACCGCCTGAACGCGCGTGAGAAAGTTTGGGCGCCGTTCTATACGATTCACAAGATCATGGCCGGAATGTACGACATGCACGAGCATTGCGGCAATCAACAGGCGCTGCAGGTCCTCGAAGGCATGGCCAAGTGGGCCGATAACTGGAGTGCTCCCATTCCTGAGCCGCACATGCAGGACATCTTGAACACCGAGTACGGCGGCATGAATGAGGTGCTCTACAACCTTGCAGCGGCAACCGGCAACGACCAGTACGCGGTGGTTGGCGACCGCTTCACCAAAAAGAGGTTCTTCAATCCACTTGCTCTAAGGCGGGATGAACTCCGCGGCCTTCATGTCAATACCCATATTCCACAGGTCATTGGAGCAGCCCGCCGATACGAACTCAGTAGCGATGAGCGATTCCACGATGTTGCCGATTTCTTCTGGTGGGAGGTGACGAGCGCGAGGGCCTATGTAACCGGTGGAACTAGTAATGGTGAAGCTTGGCTGGTTGAACCTCGCCGGTTGGGTGCCGAACTGAAAAAGAGCTCTAACACGACTGAGTGTTGCTGCGCGTATAACATGCTGAAGCTTACGCGCAAACTCTATGAGTGGACTGCGGATCCTCGCTATTTTGACTATTACGAGCGTACTCTGCTGAACCATCGGATCGCTGCTATAGATCGGGAGTCGGGTGCCACCCAGTATTACTTGTCCATCGTTCCGGGCGCTTGGAAGACGTTCAGCACCGAGGACGATTCGTTCTGGTGCTGTACGGGAACCGGCGTCGAGGAATTTTCGAAGCTGAATAACAGCATCTACTTCCACGACACGAATGCCCTGTACGTAAATTTATTCATTCCGTCTACGGTGACCTGGAAAGAAAAGGGATTGCGCCTGCGACAAGAAACTGACTTTCCACGATCGGATCGCATCACGTTTACGATTGAGGCGGCGGCGGCTCCGGTCCGGGCGACACTGCACATTCGTGTCCCTTATTGGGCAGGTCCGGAGGCATCTGTCAAGATAAACCGCGAGATCCTGGAAGCCATTCCCAGTCCGGGGAGCTACTTTACTCTCGCCCGCAACTGGAAAAGTGGAGATCGAATCGAGGTCTCCATGCCTATGCATTTGCACATGCAGGCAATGCCGGATGAGCCGACCACTCAGGCGGCCTTATATGGTCCACTCGTGTTAGCAGGTAAGCTGGGCGCCGAGGGGCTAAGCCCTGAATTAATCGTGGGACCATTGGGTCCGGATATCGAGAAACATCCAATTGACGTGCCCGGCTTAACAACCGCAAACGGAGATTTGGCTAGCTCTTTGAAGCCGGTTTCCGGCGAGGTACTTACATTCCAGGCCGCGGCCGGTGAAAGACAACTTACGTTCGTGCCGTTTGACCGTCTGTTTAGAGAACGTTATTCCATTTACTGGCGAGTCTCCTGACGGCGATGCGCTCAGGCCGTCTCTTCGCATTGCTCCTGTTGATTGGCTTGGGCGTTTACCAAACGTTATCTTCGGCCCAGGAGCAGAACGCGCCGCAGCCTGGAACTAAATGGACGGATGACCAGATCCGGCGCGCGGTGGCTCTTGCCCGAGTGGGCCGGAAGCTCACGCCCAAATCCTGGCCTGGAAATGCTCGCGTCGCAGTGTGCCTGAGTTTTGATGACGATACGGAAGCCCCGCTTTTGCGTGATGGGAACACTTCACCGACGGCGCTTTCGGCCGCTGATTTTGGCGCGGAAACCGGCACGGGGCGCATTCTCGAGATTCTCGACAGATACGAGACGCCAGCCACCTTCTTTGTAACCGGCGTCGATGCAATGCTGCATCCGGCAATGCTTGCGGCAATCCTCAAAAGCGGCCGCAACGAAATTGGTGTGCATGGCTGGATTCACGAGTATCCACCCGCACTCAGCGGAGAAGCCGAAGAAGAGCGCCTGTTAGATAAAGCCATCACGTACCTAACTCAGGTCACGGGTAAGCGACCAGCCGGCTATCGTGCTCCCTCCTGGGCGTTTAGTCCTTACACGCTTGATCTCATCAAGAAGAAGCGGTTTCTATACGACAGCAGCCTGCAGGCCATGGATGAGCCCTACGAGATCGTATCCCGAGGAGAAAACACCGGCATTGTCGAATTGGCAATCGACTGGACTTTGACGGAAACCCCATATCTCGGGGCGGAAGGACACATGCCCTCTCCGGAGCTTCTGTACCAGCTTTACCGGGAGGAGTTCGACGGGGCATATGAAGAACACACATTATTCGTTCTGACGCTGCATCCTTATCTAAGTGGTCATCGTGCGCCGATGCATCACTTCAATGAACTGCTTTCGTATATGAAATTCAAGCCAGGCGTTTGGTTCGCCACCGGTTCGCAAATTGCTGAATTCCTGATCAACAACGCCCGATCCAATCCGTGAGACTGACTAACAGATGCCAAAACGCCTATCTTCGGTGCTGCTGTGCACGTCTATTGTGGTCGCCATTCGACTGCAAGCTTTTGGGCAAGGAACTCTCTCTGACTATCAGAGAGCACAACAATTTTTACCGGGCAACCTGCAAGGTTTGGTTTCATTCGCCGATGTAGCTCCGCATTGGATTAAAGATACTAATCGATTTTGGTATCGCAAAGTAAACGAGAAGGGCTTTGAGTTCCTGCTTGTTGACGCAGACCAAAAGACCGTGAAGCCGGCATTTGATCATACGCGCTTGGCGGCGGCGTTGGTGAATGCGTCCCAAAGACAAGTAATTGCAACAGAGCTGCCCTTTCAGGACTTCGAATATAAGGAGAACGGAAGCTCGGCCGAATTTGAAACAGACGGTACAAAGTGGACGTGCGACCTCAACCAATACCAATGCAAGCAGGTTCCAGCAGCCCTCGAAAGTAAATATGAACGGCTTTCGCCCGATGGAAGATGGGCCGCCTTTGTGAAAAGCCATGATCTGTACCTGCGCGATGTTTCAACCGGCACTGTCCTCCGATTGACAAGCGACGGCGAGGAAGGAGATGATTACGCGACGCCGCTGCCGTCTCTCCGTGACCTGATCGACCAGGGGACCGAAGACATCAGACAACCGGCGGCAGTATTCTGGTCTCCGGATTCCTCCAAGCTGGTCACCTATAGGACCGATTCACGCTATGCCGGACGCTTTACGAGCCTGCAGTTTGTTCCACCGGGGCAGCTCAGGCCGAAGGCGTTCACTTATGTTTACCCTCTTCCGGGAGAAGTGCTTCCTAAAGCGCAGCCAGTCATCTTCGACGTCTTCAAGATGAAGCGAATCGATGTAAAAACTGCTCCCCTTGACCTTCCCTTTCAGGAAGGCCCTACTTTCGAGTGGCTCCCAGACAATAAGACGATTTACTATGACGAGAGCAGCAGAGGTTACAAATCGCTCGAGCTGCGGCTTGTGGATGCCGCAACCGGAGATCAAAAGGTCTTTCTAAAAGAAGACTCAGACACTTACGTCGATCCCGGCGAGACGTTCTTTCGTTTTGTCGAGGGCACGGGCGAAGTTATCACGACTTCAGAGCGTGACGGCTGGAATCATCTTTACCTTTACAGCAAGACAGGCGAGCTCGAAAACCAGATCACGCGGGGACCGTGGGTTGTTCGCCAAATTACTCACATCGATGCAAAGAATCGGATCGTCTATTTTCTCGCTGGCGGACGTGAAAAGGGAGAAGATCCCTATCAAAGGCATTTATACAGTTCACATTTTGACGGCACAGATCTGAAACTGCTCTCCGCCGAGGATGCAGATCACGACGTGAGTGTCTCGCCGAACGGTAACTACTACGTCGATACTTACTCACGCCCGGACATGCCTGGACGCGCGGTGCTCCGGCGCATTCAGGACAATGCAGAGGTTCGTGTTCTCGAGAACGGTTCTGCGGACGCACTCACCAAGATGGGATGGGCTTTTCCGGAACCGTTCAGAGGTAAGGCGGAAGACGGCGCTACCGACCTGTACGGCTTGATATGGGTCCCTTGTCATCTGGACCACTCCAAAAAATACCCGATCATCGAACAAGCTTACACAGGCCCGCAGGGTTTTTTCGTTCCCAAAACGTTCGCGCGGGCGGTTAGAGGTTCGGAGCAGTCGATGGCCGAATTGGGATTTATTGTCGTGATGGTGGACGGTCGCGGAACAGTTGGCCGGTCCCGTGCATTCCATCAATTCTCGTACCACAATCTGGGCGGCGCGTTCGCGGATCACGTCGCGATGATCAAGCAAATGGCCGCCAAATATCCATACATGGACGTGAATCGCGTCGGTATCTACGGTACTTCCGCCGGTGGCTACGGTGCTGCTCACGCCATGTTGGCTTTTCCGGATTTCTACAAAGTTTGCGTGTCCATTTCAGGAGATCATGATGCGCGGCTGGACAAAGCCTGGTGGAACGAAGTGTATCAGGGGTATCCCGTCGGTGATGATTACGTCCAACAGTCGAATGTCACGATGGCAGGCCGGTTAAAAGGACACCTCCTGCTCGAACACGGTGATGTGGACGAGAATGTCCATCCTGTTGAGACCATGAGGATGGTGGACGCGCTCATTAAGGCGAATAAGAATTTCGATATGCTTCTTGTTCCTAACATGTTCCACGGCGAAAGCGGGAATCTGTATGTGGTCCGGCGCCGCTGGGACTATTTTGTAGAACACTTACTCGGCGTGATGCCTCCGTCGGGTGTTGAGTTGAAAGAGAGAAAGGATCTAAGTGCTGGGCGCCGGCGCTAAGTTGCGGACTGGGAACGCGCCGATTTGTCGGCTTGTCCCTGAGCACGACGCTCCTGAAGCGATTCCTTCAAGGATTGCCCGGCGTATTGAATGTGTTGGCGCAGGAGTTTGCAGGCGGCGGCCGTGTCGCGCTTTCGGCACAG
>JAFARV010000405.1 GCA_019245255.1 Acidobacteriaceae bacterium
TTGCCAGAGCTCTCGTGAACCATCCATCCATCCTCCTCGCCGACGAGCCGACAGGCGCACTGGACACTCACACCGGTAGCGAGATAATGGGGCTGTTTCAACGGCTTCATGATCGGGGAAACACAATCGTGCTGGTGACACATGAACCCGATATTGCAATGCACGCGCACCGCATCATTCATATCCGTGACGGTAAGGTGGAGCGCGACGAAGCTGTGAGCAAACACTGAAGCGACTCACGATGATAGCGTTCGATTGCACGCTTGAAGATACTATTCGCGTGCGCGCCTATAAGAACCTCCCCACCGCATCAGGACATGAAATCCATGCCTGATGAAGGCACCCCGGAGCGCGCGCATCCGGGTAATTCTCGACACCCCGACCGGGCGCCACGAATACTCATGGCAGAAGACAATGTGATCAATCAGCGTGTTGGCAAGCTGATCTTGCAGCGTGCTGGATTCACCGTCGACCTGGTGAGCGACGGAAACGAAGCCCTGGAAGCACACCGCTCGAATCCGTACGATGTGATTCTGATGGATTGTCAGATGCCGACCATGGACGGCTTTGAAGCGAGCAGGAGTATTCGCGATCTCGATATTCCGCAGCCCGCAATCATTGCAGTCACCGCAAATGCGCTGGTGGGGGAGCGTGAAAAGTGCCTCGCTGCAGGAATGAACGACTATCTATCGAAACCGTTTCAGGCCGAACAATTAGTGTCGCTGGTCAGAAAATGGGCGGAATTCAAGCTGGCGAACCCTGCTAGCGATGCCACGTAAGTAACAGCGTAAATAGTACGATCCATAACACATCGAGATAGTGCCAGAAGACCGAGACTCCGAGAGCCACAGCCTTTGTTTTGGCCTGATATCTGGGACCGCTTGCCCGAGCACGTGTCCTTACCACAACCCACAAAAGGCCCGCCAACCCGACCACAATGTGCATCCCGTGTAGCGCTGTGAAGAGAAACACGAACCAGGAGTGCGCGTTGCCAGCGAGTGAAATCCCTGAGTGAATCACCTGGAACCAGGCGGCAATCTGCCCGATCAGGAATGCGAGACCGAGGCCAGCTGTATAACTGAACCAGTGGAATGCCGCATCCTGTTCGTTTCGCAACAGCAGCCGGCGGGCATGTTCCAGCGCGTAGCTGCTGGTCAAAAGTATCGCCGTTGTCACCCAAAGTACTGACGGGACCGCAAGACGACCCCACCAAATCTTCCCTTCGGAACGATAGATAAATACGGCAATCATCACTCCGAACGTCATTGTCACGGTCGCGAGCACAAGGCCCGTTGTTAACAATGCGGTGGAGATCAGGTCGCGCTCTCGCGCGAGTGGGATTGTGGCCTGCATTTCTTTTATTTTCGCGCGACGGCCTGTAACTCTTGCTTAACCTGTGCTGTAATCGATTGCGTGCGGCTTCCATCCTTCAGCGGGGCTATAGCCCTTTCTTTCGTTTTCTGTACACTGGCGTGGCCGGCAACTGACGCGCGCCTCCGAGGTGCATTTCGCAATCCGGTTCAAGCGGGCTGGACTTATGTCCATCTTGAGGGCAGCCCTGGCGAGGTGGGCTTTCAGCACGGTTACCTTCTGGCCGCCGAAATCGAGGATGCGAAGCGAGCAATTGAGTTGAGCGTAACGCACGAAGTGAAGCACAGTTGGACCGACCTGAGAAAGCTGTCACGCACCCTTTTCTGGCCCCACGTACCGGAAGAATACCGGCAGGAACTGATTGGAATAGAAGCGGGTTTGCAGGCGCGAGGATCCAAGCTGGATTTGATGGACCTCGTCTCAATGAACGCATTCATGGAGATTCCGTACTATTACGACGCGGCGAAGGAACGCACGGCTAGGGGCGTGCCTAGCAGCATCGGCGAGCATTGCAGCGCATTTATAGCAACTGGAGCGTACACAAAAGACGGGCAGCTGGTTGTCGGCCATAACAACTGGAGTGATTACCTGAGCGGGAGCCGCTGGACTGTGATCTTCGATGTAGTGCCAGCCAAGGGCCGGCATTTCATGATGGACGGCGTCCCCGGTCTGATACACAGCGGTGATGATTTCGGAGTCAACGACGCCGGAATTGTGATCACCGAAACGACAATTTCCGAATTCCACGGCTTCGACCGGAACGGCACGCCGGAGTTCGTGCGCGCCCGAAGGGCGATGCAATATTCAGAATCGATTGACGATTTTGCCGGAATTATGAAGCAAGGCAACAACGGCGGCTACGCAAACGCTTGGCTAGTGGGCGACATTAACAAAAATGAAATCGCGCGCCTGGAACTTGGTCTCAAGAATGTGACGTTAGAGCGGAGCACGGATGGTTACTTTGTCGGAGCGAACTTCCCCGTGAACCCGAAACTGA
>JAFARV010000424.1 GCA_019245255.1 Acidobacteriaceae bacterium
GTCGCACCGTCCTGTTGCGCAGTTTCATTCCAGACGGTCTCAGAGGAGATCGAATTGCCGGAAGCCGTTACAGTCGTGCCGCCGCATGCGAGCGCAAACGGACTCGCGGCCGGGAAGTCGACATGAAGATTACCGTCGTTCACACCATCGGACGAGCCGTTATCGCCCGCCGCGACGGTGACCGTAACCCCGAGGGCGGCGGCATCCTGCAGGGCTTGATTCATTGCCTGACGAGCCTGGTCGGTCCATTGGTCTTCTGCCGAGCCCCAGCTGATGGAGATTATCGAGGGTTTACGCGCGGTGTCGTGGGCGGCATCTATTACGGCGTCCACAAAACCCTGATCCGTGTTTGGCGCAAAGTAGACAGCGATCTTAGCGCCGGGCGCCACGGCGCCTGCAACCTCGATATCGAGCTGAACCTCGCCGTCGGCGTCCGTTCCGGGTGTATTGGTTCCGCCATCGACGGACACGGCTGTGATACTGGGCGAAGAGATCCCGAGGCCATCGAAATAAGTCGTCAAGTCACTTGCGTTATAGCCGCCGCCGAGCTCAAGGATTGCGATCGTTTGGCCGGAGCCGTCCACACCAGTGGGGAAGTTATAGAGCTGGGCAATCTGCAGCGGCGTAAAGGAACCCGCAGTAGATGTCTGATCTCGCGTGCGGAAATGCGGCTTTGCAATGGGCCGGGTGTCGAGGCCGAGAACGGCGAGCACAGAGCGCTCCAACTCAGTGGGAATTGAAATCTTCCCTGTGCGGCCCCGGAACGTTGGGCCGGTTGTATCAATCCGGTAGCACTTAAGATCTGCGCCAAAGGCGCGGGTCATCGCCTGGACAGTGCCGGCGAGCTGTACGCGGCGCTTGCGCAGGGTGCTTTCGACAACCGTCAACCCGAACTCATGAGCGAACTGTTCCACCAGCTCGAGATCACTTGGATCGGCCCCATGCTGGGTGGCCAGTTCTTCATGTGACAGCTGATCCGTAAAAGAACGCCCGTTGCCCTGGACAGGGTCGGGTCCGCGGCGACGCAGGACGACGGTCACCGTGATCCTTTCACCCGGTTGAACTTCTCCCGTTACGTACGAGTTCGGCATAATATGCCGTTCGCTTCCTGGTAATGCAACTCTGGAACTGAAAGCCACAATTCACCTCCTCGTGGGAGGCGCAAAATGAGCGCGATTTAGACTACCTGAACCTCGCTGGATCTGCGCCGGCACAAACAGGACGAGAATATCAGAAATTGGGGTCTATCGTTCGGAGGAAAAGTAGAAAAAGGACGGTGAGACGTGATGTCCTTTTTGTAATTTCGTAGTGAAAGTGTCAGGCCAGCGTGGCTTTTTGCACTTTGCCGTTGCGAATACACGAAGTGCAAACGCGAACGCGCTTCCCGGCGCCGTTGACAAGTGCGTGAACAGTTTGAAGATTCAGATTCCAGCGACGCTTGGAGACGTTGTGGGCATGACTGATCTTATGCCCGAATTGCGGCCCGCGGCCACAGATTTCACAAACTTTAGCCATAAAAGCACACGTCCACTCTGCTCATGTGAGCGGAAATACCACTGTAGCAGGCGGGGGTAGCGGGATGCAACTGTTGGGACCTGCGGGATCCCGATGCTTCCCGGCCGGGCTTGAATGATCAACCCCGAAAGGAGCAGTTTACGCTGGCTTCCGGCTGGCGACCTTTCGGACCGGATGGCTCGTAGGCGGAGGCAGAGCCAGCAGTTCCTGAATCCTCTGCCGAATTACGTTCTCAGTCATCGCGTTTTGGTCGCCCAATGGTGGAGTCTGGTAGTGAATCATGCCGGCACGATCGATTAGCACAAGCTGCGGCACGACGAAGCGGTCCATAATGCTGAACCCCATGAAGCTCAGCATCTGATCACGAGTGGTGTAGCCGACCGGAAACTGGACTTGGTATTGAGTTGTAAAGTTCTGGACGAGCTGGTCGGCCTGTTGCGCCGTCCGGTTTTCGTCCAGTGCGTTGATGGCTACATCCAGTGACTGGAATCCACGCGGCCCAAACTCGAGCTGCAATCTCGACATCAGCCTCGAGGCAGCCTGGCAGTGGGGACAGGTAGTGAGTATAAATTCGAGTGCGACCACCTTGCCGCGATACTGGCTCAGCAGCTTCTGGCCTTGCCCCGGTATTGTAAAGGCCAGTTCCGGAGCCTTGCGTGGCAACGTTGCCTCTTGCGCTGCTGCCACAAGCGCGAACGCCACTGCCACCAGCACCACCGCAAATGTTTTCTTCAGTTTTTCCCGCCCCAAATCGCCAGTGTATCCGAGGGATAGCGCGCACCCCTTGCGGAGCTGGCCACGACCTTGGGCTCCGTTTCCGGTGCCGTCAATCGCTCCCAAGTTGCGAGGTCGGAAATACCCTCCACACTCGAAACCAAAATGCCTGAAAGTCTGACGGCGAAGTAGCCGTTATCACCCGTTCCCGCGAAGACTCCCTCGCGCGCAACGCTGACATCGCAAATCTTCCATTTCGAGCGCAGTACCCTTTGGTAGGCTTCAAAGAACTCACCGGCGCTCGCCGGCGAATCCCATTCGGACGCGTACACTAACGATGGCCGCGGCCCCGAATTCGTGGTGACAACCTTGAACCGGCCTCCGCGCACGTGGGGTGCGAGGGCTCTGGCCCGCTGCTCGTTGAGGTACTGCCAAATCAGAACTGTATGATCGAATTCGCCGACACTGCCTTCACTGATGGTGACGTCGGTCTTTTGATTACCGACGTCCGGCAGAGGTGGTGTCGTGTCCAGCTCACCGTCGAAGTAGCGCTCGGGGTGAATGATCTGCGCCGAATCGTGCGGAGGCTCGCGAAAAACCGCAGTGAACGCACGCTTGCCCTCCTTCTTATACACGGCGTCGAAAAACATTGTCCCTTCTGCATAAGGAAAGAGAAGCGAGCGCTGAATATACAGCGGCGAAGACTTCAGGACCGGATAGTCTGCCATTGATCCGTCGCTCGACTCCATTACGCTCTTTAACATTTCAGGGGTCGGCACCGGCGGCTGACCGTCCTGCTTCAGATCGTAGGCGATCATTAGCCACGAGGCCTGTCCTTCGACAACGGCCGTGTGGGCAAGGTTCTCGTCGTCGTCTGACACCGATTCGTCCACGAATTTCTGGAGATCGAAATGCTGATCTGCCAGCGCGTGAGCCAGCTCGTGTGCGAGTGTAGTCACTTCGTCAGAAAAGGAAGACTCGTCCAGCAGGAAGAGTTTCTTCTCGTCGTAATCGTAGAATGCGGCGGCCTGTTCGGTGAGCAGATCGACGGTCGACTTCTTTAAATCGAAATCCGGCGGCACCAGGCCAAACAGCTTGAGCGCGATTTCATCCGCCTTAATCTCGTCAGGACGCAGCGTTTTGCGAATCCGCTTTGTCAGAAATTGGCGCAACTGCCGCTTGCTCATATGGCCGTAAGGCACAGAATGCTTTTCGGAGAGGCCGGAGATCTCTGAGAGCGACTTGACGATGGCGTCGATTTGGCGGAAGACCGGTTGCTGGTGCCGGGAATGACCGGCACTGGCGGCAACGAAACCGGCCAGAAGGAGAGAAATCAGAGGGAGGCGGGACATCCGTGCAGCACGAGGCCGCTCTTCTTAGACTACCGGATGAACGCGGCGGGACGAGAATGCCGTGGAGCTAACCTGAAGGCGGGGCGAGAGTTTTGTTTTCAAGACAGACATACTTCCGGAACCCATGCAAATACCCTCCGCGGCGAAAGCCATGCTATTGCCCGGTCTGCTCCTGTTAACTGGAAGCAGCTGGAAACTCACTTCGCAAGAAGTTTACGCGCAAATCCGGGGATTGGTAAGGGATCCGTCCGGTGCGGCTGTTGTGCAGGCCCAGGCGGTTGCCACGAACACCGATACAGCTATCTCCTCCGTGGCCCACACAGCGGCTGACGGCACCTTCGAGTTTCTCAAATTGCCGGTCGGGAAATACGATATTGCGATCTCCAAAGCGGGATTTGAAACGTATCGCGAGCGTGGGATCAACCTGCAATTGAACCAGGTATACAAAGTCTCGGCAGCGCTGGAACTCGCGCAAGTTCAGCAACAGGTTGAGGTCCACGCCGATCTCGCACAAGTGGATTCATCAACAAGCCAGCTCGGCACGGTTATCGATTCGGCGAAGATCGTCGACCTGCCTTTGAACGGACGCGACTGGACGCAGTTGCAACAGCTCACTCCAGGAACGGTGGCTGCAAGCGACAGGAATGGAACGTACGCAACAAATGGAAGCCAGTCACAGCAGAACTCGTATCTGATTGACGGCGCCGACAGCATCGACCTGCAGCGGAATTTACCGTCAATCATCCCCAGCCCGGACGCGATTGGGGAATTCAACATGATAGACAGCACCATGAACCCGGAGTATGGAAGAAACTCCGGGGCCATTCTGAACGCTGTTTTGAAATCCGGGACAAATGAAGTTCACGGCTCGGCGTTCGAGTTCTACCGCGACA
>JAFARV010000574.1 GCA_019245255.1 Acidobacteriaceae bacterium
CGACTCGCGAAATGAAGGCGACCCCCACCGCCATCGCTAGCAGAGTGCTGACGCCATGCAGGAACTGTCCCGTCGTGTACTGGTGGTACTTGGTTGCGTAGCGGTCGATAATAAACCGGAAGATCGCCGGATCCAATAGCGAAAATATCTGGTTGATGGCAGCCAGCAGCAGCGCGAAGCCCACCAGATGCCAATGCTTCCGCAAATAATAAACTAAAAGTCCCACTTTCCCTCCGCGGCGCTTAAACCCTTTAGATGCGATTCGTCCCGCGCCCGACTCAGGTCCCCGCACGCCTGATACGCTTGAAGCTTCAGTTCAGAGTATCCGAGAAAGCTGAGGTAAGCGAGGGTGCAAATCGTCGCGGGGGTCGATCTCGGCGGGACAGCCGTCAACTACACTCTTCTAAATCGCAAAGAAGACTTCCTGATTGAGGAGCTCTGTGAATATCCGGCGCTGTCACGTGAGGGCCCGGACGTGTGTCTCAAGCAGATTGCTGACGGGCTCGACATGGCGGTGAAGCAAGCCGCCGTAACCCTTGGCGACATCGCCGTCGTGGGGCTTGATACGCCCGGCCCGGCGAGTGCCACAGGCGTGCTGAGTTCCAGGGGATCGACCAATTTTGTACATGCGGCCTGGGCAGGATTCGACATTCGCGAGGCACTTGCGAAGAGACTTGGGAAGCCTGTCACCTACATCAATGATGGAAACGCGGCGGCCTTGTGGGGACACTTCAAGCTCTTCGGCGCGGCTGCGCGCACGTCTTCCGTTTCGGCCATCGTTGGGACAGGTCTGGGCGGCGGCATCATCGTCAATGGCACCGTCATTAAAGGCCGGAAAGGCTTCGGCGGTGAACTCGGCCATGTCCTGATTCCGTACCGGAACATTCAGGGTGTCGACGGTATGTTTCCGCTGTGCAACTGCGGCCGGCCCGGCGACCTCGAATCGCTTTGCTCGCTGACTGCGATCGAGAGAACTTTGCTTCCCCATTTTCTGAAGCAATATCCGGACCACGAGCTTGGTGGTCTCGGCGACCTGCGGAAGGCAGCGAAACTCGTCCGCAGCTTAGCCGAAAGCGGCGACCCCATGTGCAGAGAAATCTTCCGCGTACAGGCCCACGCACTTGGGGTGTTTTTCGATGAGATGATCAATACCTTTGATCCCGACGCTCTGATTGTGGGAGGCGGTGTTGTTGAAGTCAAGCCCGAGTTCCAGCGCTGGTTCCTTAACGAGATTCGCGCTGGCATGCCGCCGCAGCGTCAAGAACAAGCCGATATCCCGATCCACATCATGCCGAATGGGGATACCGCGGGCGCTCGTGGAGCGGCCATCGAGGCGCTGAACTTCGGCCGCAGCAGCGGACTGCTCTAAAGAAACACGCCGCTACAACCGAGCCGCTCCCCGCCCCTGCCAGTTCAACGCGTACTTGCGCGCCGCAGACGATCGCGAATACCTTCCCATTCGGGGTTGTCGGGAGGCTCCTCAACGCCGATCCAGTCCCATCCTTCTATGTCGGCTTTGTGTAACTGCGCGTAAAGCGTCTCCGCATACTCCGATGCGCTGAACGGCATTTCGAGCATTCGCCCCCGCCCGCGAGGTAACGGCTGCCCGGGGCGCAACACGTAGAGTGGAGTCCGGGGTGAATAATGTTTCGGATGCAATCCAGGGGAAGCGCTCGCATGCCCAGTCGAATTGCGCACCGGCCATTCCAGCCCGGTTACAGCTTTCAATTCTTCGCGGCTGATCATGCCCGGACGTAAGATTTCCGGCTCGTTCCCGGCAAGCGAAACCACCGTTGATTCGATGCCGACCTGTGTGGGCCCGCCGTCGAGGATCATGTCGACACGGTCTCCAAGACTGGTCCGTACGTGGTCGGCGGTTGTTGGGGACACCTCAGTGAATCGGTTCGCGCTCGGAGCTGCAATCGGCCTCAATGCTCGCAAGATGAGGTCAGTGGCAATTCGATGTGCCGGGATCCTGATCCCAATCGTATCGGTGCGAGCCGTCACCAGATCGGGAACGACGCGCGCTTTT
>JAFARV010000597.1 GCA_019245255.1 Acidobacteriaceae bacterium
TCCCAATGGACACGGCCACAACTATGTCGTAGAAGTGACCGTGGCTGGTGAGCCTGACGCTGTGACTGGCATGGTAGTGGATCTGAAAGAGCTCAAGCAGATCATCGAGCGTGAGGTCGTAGAACCCATGGATCACAGGTTCCTGAACTATGAAGTGGAGCCGTTTGACAAGGTCGTTCCAACAGCAGAAAACGTAGCGTTCGAGATCTGGAAGCGCCTGGAGCAGCGAGTTACGTGGCCCGGGGTTCGCCTGGCGCGAGTGCGGCTGTTTGAAACGGCCGATCTCTACGTGGATGTAGCTGCGGAAGAGTTCCAGCTATGACAGCTTTGACCCGCCGGTACCGATTCTCGGCATCGCACCGGCTGCATACGCCGGAGCTGAGCGCAGCGGATAATGCCCGCATTTACGGTAAATGCAATAACCCGTTTGGGCACGGGCACGATTACGTGCTGAGCATCACAGTTGCAGGCCCTGCAGATCCCGAGACGGGACTTGCCGTTAAACGCTCGGAACTGGACAGGCTGGCCAACGATCGGATTGTCGCCGCGTTCGCGAACCGAAACTTTAACGCCGATGTCCCGCAGTTTGCAGCGCTGGTTCCTACGACGGAGAACATCGCACGCATCATCGCATGTGAGTTGGAACGGTTTTGGCCGGACTACATCAGTAACGCGGCACGGCTGATTCGCGTGCACGTCCAGGAAACAGATCGCAACGGGTTCGAGATTTTGGTAGGCGCTCACGCCGGTGTTGAGCGCGGAGAGCAGGAACATGAGCACGTCAAATTCGATTCGCAAGCCGAAGAGCAAACACGCAGCAGCTAGCCGCAAAGGGGCTTCCGTCGTCGAATTCCCGCCGTCTTCTCAGACTGGCGCCATAGCCGAGCACATGAGGGAAGTTCTGCGTCAACTCGGCGAAAATCCGGAGCGCGAAGGACTGATCAGGACTCCGCAACGGGCCGAAAAGGCCCTGCAGTTCCTCACCAGTGGGTATTCGGCCGACATACAGGCGATCGTGAACGGCGCGCTCTTCGATGTCGAATATGACGAAGTTGTGATCGTACGCGACATCGAGTTCTTTAGCATGTGCGAACATCATCTGTTACCTTTCTTCGGCAAGGCGCACGTGGCCTATCTCCCCCACAAGAGAGTGATTGGGCTCAGCAAGATTCCGCGCATCGTGGATGTCTTCGCACGGCGGCTGCAGATCCAGGAGCGTTTGACCCAACAGGTCGCCGAGACGATTCAGGATTTGCTGAAGCCTAGAGGTGTGGCTGTTGTCATCGAGGCGCGTCACTTCTGCATGATGATGCGCGGAGTCGAAAAGCAGCACTCCGGGGCAATTACGAGTGCGATGCTGGGCGCTTTTCGCGAAAGCAAAGAGACTCGCAACGAACTCCTGTCACTTATCGGACAGCGTGCGCGCGCTATTTAAAACCACCCTGCCGCCACCTTTCCTAGCGTGCTAGCATCGGGTCATGGCCGACCAGGACCGGCTGTTTAAAGCGGGCCCCGACCCGTTTGGGCGCATGTGGAATGTTCAGTTCCGCTGGTTACAAAACGGAATTACAATCCGGCATGCCGATACCGTAGATGTAAAGTTCTTCGTCACTCCCGACGGTGGTGAAATCGAAGAAAAAGTGGTTGCGCTCCCCCATCCCGTGCTGCTGGATTTTACCCGTACGCGCGGTCTGAAACTCAGCGATCCGCTTTGCATGCGCCTCGCCGCCAGTCACCTCCGCCGGATGATTGAGACTACCGAAGACATGGATAAGACTCTTGTGACCGTGAAACCCGAGGATCTGGAAGCGGAGTACGATCAGCAAAGGCACAGTGTAACGGTTCCGCGGAAGCCGTAATCCATTCGGCAAAGCAGCCGGTCGCGTGGTAAGTATAGGCTGTTGACTCAGAACCGATCTTAATTCAGTTTCCAGAAGGTGAATGATGGTCACTTGTCCAAAGTGCGACGCAAATATCGACGTTGAAGAAGAGGAACTGGACGAGGGCGACGTGCTGTCCTGCGACGAGTGTGGCGCCTCGTTGACCGTGGCCAGTCTCAATCCTGTCGAACTAGAAGCCGAAGACGACGATGACGATGAAGACGAGGACTTCGACTACGACGAGGATGAAGACGAGGACGAAGACGAGGAGGACGAAGAAGAGGAAGAGGAGGACTGGCATTAGTTTTCCTCCGATGGAGTGGCTTTGATGGCAAACGGTACGACGGTAAAGGTCGTGTGTCGGGCTTTGCTGGCGATGGGTCTGGTCTCCCGCGCGTTTGCCCAGAATGCGGGCCAGTCTCCGCCCGTCGTTCCTGCGCCGGGACAAGCGCACATCCCGCCCAACACCCGTGTAATTGAGGGGGTTGTCCACGACGCGAACGGCGCGCCGTTTTCCGGAGCAATCGTGCTTCTGAAAGACACGAAAACTCTTCAGATCCGCTCTTACATTACCCAGCAAGATGGTTCATATCACTTTTACGGCCTCAGTACAGATGTGAACTATCAGGTTCGAGCCCAAAGTAACGACATGACAAGCCCGGGCAAACTGGTCAGTGTTTTCGACAGCCATAAGTTCATCAAAGTGAACCTTAAGCTCAAGGACAAAAAGAAGCCGTACCCGAAATAGCCGGCGCTGTTCTCTACAATCGGACGAGAACATGAAA
>JAFARV010000851.1 GCA_019245255.1 Acidobacteriaceae bacterium
AAAGTTGTCAGGTCTACGTTGGCGCTTCCAACCACAACGATTCGCGGACGGCGGTTCATATTTTTTTCGAGTGATATAAGGGTCTCCAGCATCATATCCATCTCTTGGAAACGCCCGGAATGCTCATGCACAAAATCGTTCGAGCAACACTCGCGCTTGTCCCCGCTCTCCTGTATGCACAAGCGGACCATCCCTTCGCTCTGCCAGAGCGCGTCCCCCTATGGCCCTCCGGAGCACCCGGCGCGCTTGGTACCAATCCCGCCGATCAACCCGACCTTACGATTTACCCGATCAACGGTCCGCAGAAAGTCGCGACGGGAGTGCTGGTCTTCCCCGGCGGCGGCTACGTCAACCTCGCTGTCGACCATGAAGGCACCCAGATTGCCGGATGGCTCAACAGCTACGGCATTACCGCATTTGTGCTTCGATACAGGCTCGGCCCGCGCTATCATCACCCGACTGCGATCGGCGACGCACAGCGCGCCATCCGCTGGGTTCGCGCCCACGCGCACGATTACGGAATGAGTCCGCAAAAGATCGGCGTATGGGGCTTTTCCGCAGGAGGCCATCTCGCTTCATCGGTCGGCACCCATTTTGATTCCGGCAAATCCGGCAGCGCGGACCCACTTGAGCGTGAAAGCTCGAGACCTGACTTCCTGATCCTCGCCTATCCCGTAATCACCTTCAAGGAGCCGTACCTGCACCGGGGCTCGCGCGACTCACTTCTCGGCAAGAACCCCGAGTCCTCGGTCATCGATCTGCTCTCAAATGAAACGCAAGTGACTAAGAATACGCCTCCGACATTCCTTTTCCACACCTCCGACGATAACGTCGTGCCCGTTCAAAACAGCACTATGTTCTACGAGGCGCTGCGCGCAGCCGGTGTCGACGCTGAGATGCATATCTTCGAACATGGCCCTCACGGAGTCGGTCTCGCGCGCGATAAGCCGGAACTATCCGGCTGGCCCGATCTCCTCGCCGCCTGGCTCAAAGCGCGAGCGCTGCGCTAGCAACAAGAATTCACGGTTTCCTTCCGCGCCTTCAATCGGGCTTTCGATAATACTCGATGTGAAACCGGCTCGATCGAGCGCGCTCGCAACCTTCTCACAGGCGAGCGCATGCACTGCCGGATCGCGAACAATCCCACCCTTTCCAACCAGTTCGCGCCCCGCTTCGAATTGCGGCTTCACCAGGATCACGAACTGGCCTTTGGGCTTCAGCACGGGAATTAGAGCCGGCAGCAGCAGCGTGACCGAAATGAAGCTGACGTCGCAAACGATCAGGTCTGCAGCTTCGCCGATATCTTCCGGCTTCAGGTAACGTGCATTCGTTCGTTCATGCAGCACCACTCGTGCATCCGTGCGCAGGCGCCAATGGATCTGTCCCGACCCCGTGTCCACCGAATGAACTCGCGCTGCTCCATGCTGTAGCAGACAATCCGTGAATCCGCCGGTCGACGTGCCGACGTCAATGCAGACTTTATCTCTAACCTGAATCCCAAAATGCTGTAACGCGGCTTCGAGCTTCAACCCCCCGCGGCTCGCATATTTCAACTGCTGCTCGACTTCAATTCTCGAATCCTGCGTTACCTGGCGACCTGGTTTGTCGGCCCGCTGGCCGTCTACCAGCACCTTGCCCGCAAGGATCAGCGCCTGTGCCTTCTCGCGAGACTCCACCAGGTTGCGCTCCACGAGCGCCACGTCTAATCGGAGCTTTTCCGCGCCGCTTTTCAAGCCTTCCGGCGAACGATATAGTCCGCAATCTGGCGCAGACGGTCGGCCCGGTCGTCGAAACTGCGCAGCGCCGCGTGCGATTGCAATCGCTCCTCTTCCGCCATTTCGCGCGAGCGCTCCAGACCGTAGACGGCCGGAAATGTAATCTTGTGCTGGGCCTGATCTTTCCCCGCCGTCTTGCCCAACGCTTCCGAACTTTGTTCGACGTCAAGGATGTCGTCAACAATCTGAAAGGCCAGTCCCACGTGTTCACCGTAATCGGAAAGCGCGGCGAGTTCTCGTTCCGTCGCGCCGCCATAGATCGCGCCCATGCGCACGCTCGCGCGTAGAAGAGCGCCCGTCTTCGCGCGGTGAATCGCTTCGAGCACCAGTGAGGTCGGCGCTTTCCGCTCGCCCTCTAGGTCATTTACCTGGCCGCCAATCATTCCGCCAACCGTTCCCGATGCGCGCGCAAGCTCTTCGACGAGCTGTATCTTCCGTTCCCCATCGACATCTTTCAACCGGCTCAGTACCTCGAATGCAAGCGTGAGCAGCGCATCACCTGCCAGCACCGCCATCGCCTCTCCAAACACTTTGTGACTCGTAGGGCGCCCGCGCCGTAAGTCGTCGTTATCGAGTGCGGGCAGGTCGTCGTGAACCAAAGAATACGTGTGAACCAGTTCGAGCGCGATCGCGGCATTCTCAACACCCGCCGGCGCGTCACACACTGCGTGTGCCGCGGCAATCGCAAGAATCGGACGAACCCGCTTACCGCCTGCGAACAGGCTGTAACGCATCGCTTTGTGGATCGATTCGGGCGCCACATTCTCAGCCGGCACCCAGCGCCCAAGCGCGCGATCGACCACCCGCACCTGTTCCGATAAGTACTCCTTTAGGCTTGCCTGTTCGGCCTGCGTCATCGGGAACCCTTGTCGGGATCGAACGGTACTGCCACTGTCTCCGACCCTTTCTTTAAGAGGATCTCGACACGTGTTTCGGCTTCTTCCAACTGCCGCTTGCATTCGCTACTCAAGCGCATGCCAGTCTCAAACAACGCCAGGCTGCGCTCTAACGGAAGATCACCTTTCTCGAGCTCTTTGACAATCCGTTCGAGCTCTTCAAGACTGGCCTCGAAGTTGGGTGAGGAGCCGTTTTCCTCAGGCATTGAGCCCATTGTAGCGGCTGATCAGGCACCTACGATGGGAGAATGGAAGTAATTATGGGCTTTGATTTGTCACAGGAACGCCTGCAAGCGCATGCTTATCTCGACCAGCTTCCCGCACCCCAACTCAGCGCCGTCCGTCATCTGCTCGAGACCATGGTTGACCCGCTTTCGGTTGCTCTCGCCAACGCACCTGTGGATGATGAGCCCCTCACCACGGAGGATCGTCAGGCCATCGCCGAAGCGGTGGAGTGGAGCAAGCACAATGAGCCGATTCCGCTCGAAACCGTGCTCGCCGACTTCGGCTTCAAGCCATAGCATTCCGCGCGAACGAGAGTAATGCCTCGCCTCGGTGTTCGCCTGAATCGACACGGAGTCAGGGAGCCTTAGCGACCCCAGCTTGCTCCTACCCGCACAACTTGCGGAAATCAGAGCGGCGAGCGAAGCGACCCGTTTCTTGCCCCTACGCGTTCGCTGCT
>JAFARV010000852.1 GCA_019245255.1 Acidobacteriaceae bacterium
CCATTCCGTAGCGCCAAGCGCTGCCAGGCCGATCAGGTAATTGGAGAGATACGCGACCAGAATGCCGGCCACGACATCGAATTGAAACAGCCCCACCAGGCGCCCGCGCCATTTGGCCGGCGACACTTCGGCGATGTACATCGGTCCGAGCACCGAAGAACCGCCGATACCGAGTCCCCCGATAAAACGAAAGAACAGCAGTGCATACCAGTTCCACGCCAATGCACATCCGACTGCCGAAAGGACATAAAAAACTGCCATGATCCTCAAGCTGTCTCTCCGCCCGAAGCGATCGCCCGGAACGCCGGCGAACATGGCGCCAAGAATCGTGCCCCACAGAGCGCTTGATACGGTGACTCCCAGCATGCCCGGGGACAAAGAGTAAGTCTTGGTCAAAGCGGCCGTGGCGCCGGCGATGACGGCTGTGTCGAATCCGAACAAGAGCCCGCCGAGAGCAGCCACGCCCGCGCTTCTCAGCAGGTAGAAGTTGAGTGTCATAGTTATGGGTTAGCGGATGAAAATGTACTTACGCCGCGACGCCGGCTTCGATCTGGTCCATTAAGCAGTGCATCAGGAACTGGTGCGCTTCTTGTATGCGCGCAGTGTCGCCGTGCCCGATCACAATAGGGCAGTCCGAGATGGCCTTCGCTTGTCCGCCTCCATTACCGAGAAATGCCACGGACCGGATACCCATCTCGCGCGCAGTCCGCAGTGCGTCGAGTACATTCGGGGAATTGCCGCTGGTGGTGAAGACAATCAAGACGTCGCCGGTGCGGCCCAATGCACGGACCTGGCGGCCGAAAATCTCGTTGAAGCAATAATCGTTGCCAATGCAGGTCAGGACGGCCACGTCGGCTGCAAGCGCTATGGCGGGAAGAGCTCTTCGGTTCTCCTTGTAGCGCCCCATCAGCTCGCCGGCCAAATGCTGTGCCTCCGACGCACTCCCACCGTTTCCACAGAGCAGCAGCTTCCCCGATCCTTGCAGCGCCTCGGTGCACCACCGGGCAGCCTCCGTCAGCGAGTGCTGGTGGATTCGCAAGCTTTCGAAGACGCGGACGGCATCACGCAGGGACTCGACAAAATCAGGCATGATCCAACCCCATGGCGACGCAAATTGCCGCAATGTCTCCAATCTGCTCTCCCAGCGCCGCGGTGGTAATCTCACACGCGGCCGCCGCACGGGGCAGCGCTTCTCGCCGAACCACTTTGCGCGCCGGTGCGAGAATCAAATCCCCAAGCCTCATGGCAATTCCTCCAATCACAATCCGATCCGGATTAAATAGATCAACGCAGATGGCTAACGCCTGACCCAACTCATCCGCGCTGGTTTTTAGAATGCGCTGAGCGACTTGGGCGATGCCGCCGCCGCTAGCCCAGCCTTCGGCGGAGCTTGCTTTGTTATATCCGACTGGACCGCTAGGCGTCAGGCGCACATGCCCGATCTCGCCTGCCGAATCGGTTGCGCCATGATAGAGCCGTCCGTCTGTAATCACGCCTGCTCCGAATCCAGTTCCCATGGTGATGAAGAGCATGCTCCGAGCGCCGCGGCCCGCACCGAAACGAAATTCCGCAATCGCGCCGGCGTTGGCGTCGTTCTCGAGACGGCAAGGCACGCCAAATTCCTTTTCTAGAATCGCAGTGATCGGAACGTCATTCCAGGTGGGCAGGTTGGGCGGTGTCTGAATTACTCCGGCGACGCGGTCCAGAGGGCTCCCGCAGCTTACTCCTATGCCGCGGATTCGTCCGCTGCCGTAGGCAAGCGCGAGCGCGCGTATATCGCGAATGATCGCGGCAATCACGGGCTCCAGGCCGTTTTCCGGTTCAGTGGGAAATTCGGACCGGCCCAGCATATGCGGAGGTTCTGCGGAGATAACCACGGCTGTCTTTGTTCCGCCGATGTCAACCCCCACCCAAAGCTCTTACATCAGGCCATCTCACTTGCTACTTGCATGTAAAGGCTCATATGAATAGGTCGTGAACGAGAATGAGGATCATGGCGCAAGATACGAACGGTGTGTCCCGGCGCGAATTTCTGCAAACAGGCGCTGCGCTGGGAGCGTCGACCACGGCGGCCGCCTCGATGGAGATCCGGCAGAGCAGCGCATCCGGGTTCTCTCCCGCCTCCGGGCCCCGCAGGATTTCGGAACATCTCTTCGTTCTGGAAGATACTTGCAACGTCTACGTCATTCGTGACGGAAGTAGCGGCTTGGCGATCGACTTCGGCTCGGGAGCGATCTTGCGGCATTTGCCCGAGCTCGGTATCTCTTCGCTCGATTGGATTCTCCACACTCATCACCATCGCGATCAGGCACAGGGAGACGGCTTGGCCGTCCAGCAACGCATTCCCATTGCGGTACCAGTTCACGAAAGAGAGTATTTCGAAGACGTCGAAAGATTCTGGCAGAATCGCCGCATTTTCGAGCTTTACTACGTTCGCAACGATTTCTTTTCCCTCACCACAAACGTGCCGGTAGCGGCCGTGCTGCAGGATTACGAGACCTTCCGATGG
This sequence comes from Acidobacteriaceae bacterium, assembly GCA_019245255.1. GTDB lineage: Bacteria > Acidobacteriota > Terriglobia > Bryobacterales > Bryobacteraceae > Bog-105. The sequence goes on from JAFARV010000852.1 coordinate 2,510, forward strand.
AAGGGCTACGACTTCTTCATTCAACCCACGCCGGGCCATACACCCGGATCGATCACGCTCATCACAACGGTTGACACAAAGAAAGTGGCGTTCTCCGGAGACCTGATGCAATCTCCCGGAAAGGTGCAAACGCTTTACGATCTGCAGTACTTTTACGGCGAGCACGAAGGCGCTGATCTCAGCGCATACTCGCTGACGGAACTGAAGAAGCATCAAATCGAGGCGCTGTGTCCGTCGCACGGCGAGGTGATGAACAACCCTGAACCGGGAGTGCAGGACCTGATCGAAAAGCTGTCGGGCTGGTTTGAATATTGGAAGTCTTGGAGCGGCAGTCTCGGCAACAAGGGGCGGCAGTTGACGCCGCACGTGATTGCGCATTATCAGACGATGTCGTCCTTTTATACGGTGATCAGCGAGAGCGGAAAGGCACTGCTGATCGACTACGGTCTGCCAGGGTGGAATGCGTTTTATACCTTCCGCGACTCTACGACGACTCATGATCGGCTTCGCTTCCTGGAGCACAGCATTGATGAGATGCGAGCTCAGTATGGTTTGAAGTCCGTTGAGGTTGCGATCCCCACACACATGCATGACGATCATCTCGCAGGCTTTCCTTATCTGTCGCGCCGATACGGGACCAAGCTTTGGATTTTCGAAAACTTTGCCGATATCGTCAGCAACCCGAAAGGCCGCAACCTGGGCTGCACTCTCGGTGAAGCGCTTCGGGTCGATCGCGTCATTCGACAGCGCGA
>JAFARV010000018.1 GCA_019245255.1 Acidobacteriaceae bacterium
ACGTTGTGGTTAGCGGCGGATCGCTTCGCGGGCGCTGGTTTTCACTCGTCGGACCGGTGGCGGTCCAGGCGCTCGAACAGATTTTTACCGACAAGGTGTTCATCGGTGCAAACGGTGTCGATGCCGCCGCGGGTCTCACTTGCCATCACGCGGATGAAGCCGGCGTAAACCGGGTGATGGTGCAGCACGCGAAACAGAAAATTGCGGTTGCGGACGCGTCGAAGCTGGGCGTGAGAGCAACTCACCGGATCTGCGGCATCGATGCAATCGATCTGCTGATTACCGATTCTTCTGCTACCGATCGGCAGATAGCGACCTTTTTGCAAGCAGGCGTGAAAGTGCGGCGCGTATAAGTGTCGGCGTCCGGCTTCGCCGGATCTGTCAACATCCGTGCCCGTGGATATGCGCCTCGAATTCTTCGCTTGCGCTCTGCATTTCATGCTTTGTCTGGGCCACCAGCTCCTTTGCAGTAGCAAAAAGAATGCTTCGCTTGCAACCGGCCAGTGCAGCCATATTGCTGACGGTCTGACTATGCATCGTGACCGCGTCACTGAACTTTTCCAATAGGACCTCACGTTTTCGACAAGCACCCGCTGACTTGCTACACACCGGCTTCGGACCAGTTGGCGTGAGCAAACCAGACTGCAATGGCTCGTGAGGAAAGTATCCGTTTATATGTGCCGTTCCTCTGGCAAGCAATTCCTGGCACTGCTGAATACGCGCCAGAGTGGATTCAATCACTTGCCGCGCCTCACATTCAGAAGCCGTACTCCGCAAGAGGCGACTGTGAGAGGCGTCAATGCAAGCGTACGATGTGAGCAGTGTTTCTTGAATGAGTTCCATTAGTCCCCTTCGGCATGAAAGGGAGCCAGCCGGTCTAGGCGGTTTAGACGGCCCTCGGATGCACTTTAATGATAGCTTGGGAACAAAATAGTGACTGCGGTCGCATCCTCACGAATGTATGCAAGACGAACCTGACCCTTCCGGCTCGGAGCTACGCACCGGGTTCGAGTCCGGAACAGCACGAATTTTTCGCTCTCATTAGGATTTCACGCCGGCGAATTCGATCGCAATCGTATCGACGAGTGAGTGCTGCTCGTCATCGGCAGCCAATTCCCAAACCATGGCCCCGCCCAGGTTATTCGCGACCACGTACTCTGCCTTATCGCCCACCGACCGCGGGTCTTCATAACTGATCATGATCCCGGTGGCCGGATTATACAGCCACGGTACTTTCGCATCCGGCTTCCAAAATTGCGAATAACTTCCTATGTAATTGTCTTCGATGTCCTGATAGAAAAAGCTTCCGCTAGGTGTGCTTCCGGCCTTGTCCCACGTTCCTTTCGCAGGGCCTGTATTGCTCTGGTAAAGTCCGTTGTTTATGTTGGGAACGCCTTGCCAACCATTGCCTATAAAACGTACCCCGACCACCACCTTATTAGCCGGTACGCCCGCTGCCAGATAGGCCTTTACGGCGGCATCCACATTGTGACTAGCGCGCAATGCGGGCGGCGCCGGATCATCTTTCGCAGGAAACAGTGGCGCAACGAAATTAGTTGTTCTACTGGAAATCGCGGTAAAGTCGTATGTCTCCAGGTTGATCCAATCGAGTTGCGGATGGATGTGGGCCAGATCGATATGCTTGTATTCACTCGGCCCCCCGGGGGCGGCAATCGTCAGCAGATAGCCCTGGTTATCCGTGTTTCCTTGTGCGTCGAGTTGGCGGCGAAGCTCAGCCAGCAGCGCGGAGTAGGTCTGCTTTTGCTCGGCGTTCGGAAACTCCCAATCAATGTCAATTCCATCGAAGCCGTTGTCCTTCATATAGTGCACAGAGGATTTCGCCAGCTTCTGTATAGCGGCGGGAGTGTGTGTGGCACTCGTGTAGCGGGCCTCGCTCGACGCGCCACCTATGGAAATGAAGGTCTTCAAATGTGGATGGTGCTGCTTGAGCTTAAGCAGTTTCGGGAAGTTGACTCGATCCTCTTCCGGACTGTCCGAAACGCACTCGCCGGTCGTCGAAATACCTGCAAACGCATAGATCACATGCGTGAGCCGATCGGCGGGGATATCTGCGACACCATAATTTAGCTTGCTCGCCCCGGCTGGGAAATAGCCGGCCAGGAGCTTTGTGTTTGTCGTTGAATCTGGATTAGCCATTGTCGTCGCTCCCTTCGTCCAAAATGTTTGCCTGTGCTCCGCCCCGGGCCTCACGTGGCCGACTCACTCTCTCGCTTACTCATACGCAATCAAGGCATTGAAAAACAGTTTAAATGCCTGATAGCTCTGAGCCCTATACTGCGGCCGCATTCCGAACAGCACGATATGCCCCTGTCCAGCGCTATCGTCGACAATCGCAGATCTGCCCGCGATCAGGTCGGCTCCAAGCAGCCAGCCGGAAGCGAGGACATTGTCGCCCGGGTAGGTCGCCACAGTCTGCGCATCGCTGATAAAGGCTGGACTTTGCTCATTCCAGATCGCAATGTGATCCGGTAACCCAAAGGTCAGCGGACTCCGGAGATCCAGCTTCACGTTGAGCAGCGATCCTGGAGAATAGAAATCGCCGCCTGGGTTGCCCTCCCTGTTACCCTCTTGCCGGGCGCCCGTTGGTGCCGTTTCCGAATTGCGGTCATAGTCGCCGGCTGCTCGCGCAACGCGATTTGCCAAGACGTTTTTCGCATTCGCGCCCAGCCGTGAAATACAGAAGCTGGCCGAGCGGTTGAGACACAACACGGTCCCGCCGGACTGCGCGAACGCTTTCACATTTCGAATACCCCCGTCCCCAATACCGCCGGTGTACTCTTCGGGCATGCTCCCCGCTTTGTAGCCTTGCAGGATGGTATTCGGCTGCTGATCCGGAAAGATGATGACGTCGAACACCTTTTTCAGATCGCCCTTTTGGAAATCTGCATTGCTTACATTTTTATACGCGAATCCAAACTTCTCGAGCAGCCACCGCGTCCAGCCTTCATCCATCGCGGGATCATAACTCCGATATAGAGCAATGCGCGGCGGCGCGACCTTCTTCCAGTCGGGGCCCTTATCTGCCGGCGAGAAATCGCCCGTGTGTGTGTTGCGCCATACCGGACGGCTTTCATTCCAAAGCTTCGCGACAGTAACCCACGCATCCGTATCCGAGGCGCTAAAGGATTCCGGGGCCGGACGGTCCCAGTCAAATGTCTCTTTCGTCAACGGACCGGCGAGAGGCTCATCCACTGTCTTAACATCCACACCGAACAGGAGCGGAAGCGTTTCAGCAGTCGTGTCATACGGCCGCTGCGGCGGTCCGCCTGGATAGACGCGCAGATCCGGATAGTTCTGGCGTTCGAGCAAGGCCTTCGCCCAGCCGCTGTAAGGCTGTTGCATGAGAATCACGTGATCCCCATTCGGCGCCCGCTGCACTTCCACTCTTCCGAACTCGAGCGTCTCCAGCAGACGCCGCGTCGCACCCGGGTCGCGCTGCTTCGCGGGGATCACAAACGCACACGGCTTGGTTCGCCCCGCCTGATCCTGGCCGATCCTGTAGTAGTTGCGGACCATATCTTCGCGATGAATGGCAGCGTTGTACAGCACGGATTGGAAAGCGATCATCTGGTAATCGATGATGTCGCTCAAATGCCATGTACCGCCGGGCCACGGCTGCAGAAAATTCCAGCTCGCCTGTTGCGCGTTGTACCCCAGCGCGTTCTTGTCCAGTTCATCGAACTTTAGTGTGATTGGGGTGGCGAGCTTGGCGCTCGCTGATTCGGTCAGAATGCGC
>JAFARV010000286.1 GCA_019245255.1 Acidobacteriaceae bacterium
GGCCGCAAGCACCAGGTTCTCCGCTAATAGCTGGGCTGTAATGCGCGTGCGCGAAGCGCCCATCGCATTGCGGATCGCGATCTCTCGGGAACGAGCCGCGCCGCGCACCATCATCAGAGCGGCAATATTGACGCAGGCAATCAGCAACACCAGCGCCACGGCCGCCAGCAACACCCGGCTCACCACCTCGAAATCGCCGAGATATCGGTCGCGAAGAGGCGTTACAACGGGAGACGTGATCTCATTCACTTTGCGGCCTGCCGAGATCATCGCCTTATGAGCGCGCAAGAGATCGGCTTGCGCTTGTCTAATGGACACGCCTGGTTTGAGGCGTCCGATGCCATTGAGGTAATACCCGGAAGGACGGTCGGGATCGGCCGCAAGCGGTGTCCACACATCGACTCGATCCGGAAAAACCGCGCTACGAGGAAGGACTCCGATTACCGTGTAAGCTTCCTCATCGAGCTTCACGGCGCGGCCCAGTACCTGCCGATCGCCGTGGAACATACGTTGCCAGAAGTTGTAGTTCAACATGACGACTCTCGCGCCACCGGGCCTGTCCTCTTCCGGCCGAAAATCGCGCCCAAGCACGGGCCTCAAGCGGAGCAAGTCCAGCATTTCGCGTGTAACCTGGGCGGCGTCAACCCGCTCTACACGTCCTCCCTCAGACAGGTTGTAGCTCGCGCCTCTAAAGAACGCCATGCCATCGAAGCTGGAATTGCTCCTGCGCCATTCATAGAAATCGGGGTTCGACACTCCGACGTACCGAAGGTTCCACTTCGGCGCCGTTTCATCGAGCTCGACAAGGCGGTCCGATTCCGTGAAAGGGAGAGGACGCAGGAACAGGCCGTTGAAAATGCTGAATATGGCGGCATTGCCGGCGATTCCCGAGGCGAGCATGCCGACAACCAGCAGGCTGAATGACGGGTGCGTTCGAATATTCCGAAACGCTATCTTGAGATCGTTGATTATTCCTTGCATATAACCCTTCCTGTGCCGCGGGATTCCGAGCGTCGCGATTGGAGCAGGCGGCCGATAGATCAGGCGCGCCGCTCTCACGAGCGAATCGTCACAATCCAACTCGGCCAGCACGCGACGACCGCATTCCTCGTCGGGAATTCCGTTCCCCCGCAGCTCCTCGTAACGGCTATCCGCGTGTTGCGCGAGTTCCTCGATGATCTCCGTTTCCGAAGCTGGATCGAGCTTCGCTCGCGCGAGACGTTCTTCGAGAGCCTTTCTCCAATCAGGCAAAACCTACTCCTGTGATGCCCCGAACGGCCTCAATAAATTGCCGCCAGCGTTGCTGTTGGGCCGCCAGTACCTTCCGTCCTTCTCCGGTTAAACGGTAGTAGCGTCGCCTCCGTTGGCTTGGCTTCTCGACCCATCGGCCCTCGATCCAGCCCCGAGCTTCGAGCCGATAGAGCAATGGATACAGTGAGGCGACCTGAAAACTCAGCGCGCCTTTGGAACGAGTTTCGATCAGTTTCGCGATTTCGTAGCCGTGACGGGCGCGACTCTGAACCAGGGAAAGAATTAACAGCTCCGCCGAGCCTTTCTTCAGTTCGCGATCCGAGAGCTGAGGCATATGGTGTTATGCAATATATAGTATAGCGCTTCAATCTTGCCGGGCTCGGCGCACCGAATCAAAGACGGAAACTCCATCAGACCTGGACGTCCATGCGATCAAGTGACGTGAGTTCGGGTTAGGTCCAAACCCGATCGAAAGAGACACCGAAAACGGACTGGCTCGCGTCGATGCTGCGCATCACGCGAACAGGTACCGCGACTTCTGGGAGATCTGCGAGGACCGCTACCAAGTGCGCTCGACTATCCTAACTTCGCAACTGCCGGTCTCACGCTGGCACGGACAGATCGGCGATCCGACTCTGGCCGATGGTATCCTCGATCGGCTCGTGCACAACGCGCATCGGATCGAGATGCGAGGAGATTCTATGCGCAAGAATCGGCCGAAGGGGATCCCACAAGGGTAAAGTCAACACTTCGCAACTTTCTCGAGTACCGATGTCGTCCCCGGATGCGGCTGGTCTCGCAAACTGGCTTGACGGTACCTTTTCAACTAGCCGATACTAGGTGCAGCGTGCGACAGGGCACCCCCGACCCGCGACAAGGGAACAATCCCACCTGCTTCGATTCAGACAGCGTGCTTTGAATCTTCTTTCAGCCTGTATCAGCGGGTCACAGGCGCTCATGAAAGGAGATTACCGTGAGCACATCGAAACTTCCTGCTCGTCCTTCCCTTGAATCCCTTCGTAAGCAAGCTAAGAAACTTGCGCGCGACATAGTTGCTGGTGATACGGACGCCATCTATCGGGCGCGTGCGCAGATGCCACGAGCCGAGCTGCCGTTGTCCCAGCGCGATGCCCAATTCGTGCTGGCCCGCGAGTATGGGTTTCCGGGCTGGAAAGATTTACTTAAAGAAGTAGAACAACGCCTCGGCAGGGGACTCGAATGGGCCGTATTCGAAGCCCGCCGCGTCATCCATGATAATGACACCGAAGCTCTGCGGCAGTTGTTGGCAGAATATCCGAAGCTATTGTCGTGGAAGGCGGATGAGAACCACGGCGGGCTGCTCGGGATTGCGACCGGCTCCTACGGCGATAGCGGCGACACGTCCGCGGAGGAGCACTTCACCCGCGCGGCGTGCGCCGAGCTGATGATCGACGCGGGCGCGGTGGTGATGCCGTCGGTGTGCGAGGAGCTTCTCCAGTCCCATGCCAGGGGGCTGTTGCAGTTGTTTCGGCGAAAAGGACTGCTTCCGCCCACGCTTAAATTCCTAGCGGCGCTGGGCGACATCGACGCAGTCCACGCGGGGCTCAATGAGGGCGGGGATAGTCTGGCCGTCGTCACTGAAGCGTTCAGCGTCGCGTGTGGCTTCAAGCACGACGTTATTGCATTGCTCCTGCTGGACCGCGCCATCGTGCTCGATCCGGACCTTGGCGCGCACGTCGACGCAAGCGTCGAACGCCCGACTTTCGTCAAGTACTTCATCGACAACGGCCCTCAGCACGCGACCGAGGTCGGGTTGTGGAAGGCGTTTGTCATGGAACAGGTCGGCCGGGCGGTCAGTTCCCAGAGTGGGCACGATACTTCGGTTGCGTCACCGAGCGGGGACAGCGACCTGGCGGCGTTCCGTCGCCTCTTGCACCGCGAAACGTGGCTGCTCGGTGAAGCCTTTGTTCAGTTTCAAGTTGGGATCATCGAGCGGGCGACTCTGAAGAATCGCGGGGATTTCATCACTGCGTTGCTCGACCTTGATCCTGCGATCCTGCGGTATCAGCCGCCTCCTCCGTCCCAGGCCATCGAGTTTGCGTTCACGTATGTGAGGACACACCTCATTCCGTTGCTCACCCGCATCTGGACGCTCCCCGACGATCTGCCGCATGCGGCAGGCATGGGCAACCTCCCGCGCGTCAAGCGATGGTTCGACGCGTCCGGAGCGCCGGCGCTGGGCGAAGTCGGGAATCACCATCCTTGCAGTCCGTACATGCCGAAGGGCAGAGTCGAGGAATATGCACGCCAATGGAGCGCGCAAAGCGTACAGCGGGTTCTCGATACGGCGTTCGCATGGGCCGTCATGAATAGCCACCTCGACATAGCGGACTTCCTGTTGGCGCACGGCGCCGATATCAACACCTCGTGGAGCTCCCATGAGCCAGCGAGTATCCTGCACGAGCTCGTCTTTCACGCGAACTACCAATCGATGCAGTTCCTGATCGACCACGGCATCGATATGACGATCCAGGACTACCGTTGGAACGCCACAGCACAGGGTTGGGCGCTCCACGCCGCGAAGGACCAGAAGATGGGGCAATGGCTGGCCGACGCCCAAGAACGCCGGGGGCAGATATCGGCTTTGAAGCCAGGAGATCCATAGCGGGCGTTCCGGCAAGTGTGAACTTTCACTGCGGGCCAGTGCCCTTCTGCAGCAGATCAATCGGGACAATCGAGCAATAATTCGTCGATAACCGATGTAGTGCTGAGGATCTGGCGAGGCATGGCGAGCAAGCATCGACCTTCTCTCA
>JAFARV010000445.1 GCA_019245255.1 Acidobacteriaceae bacterium
AAGCGGCCGTGGTACTAGCGGTTTGGCTCCCAGCGTGTCAGCTCCCGAGATCGCCTGCCCCGCCCCGTTCCGTGTCCGGTTTTAGACGGTTCCAGGCCTGAATCCTCGTTATAATCATCCAAAGCGCCGTGACCTGATGGCGAGCAATCCGGGCGAAATCACACTCCTGCTCCGGGACTGGCAGAACGGAGACAGCCGCGCCGAATGTCGGCTTTTTGAGCTATTAATGCCAGATCTGCGGCGCATTGCAGACCGTTGTTTTGCGAAGGAGCGCGCCGGGCACACACTCCAACCAACGGCTCTGATCAATGAGGCATTCCTTAAGCTCAGTGCAGCCCGAAAAGTAGACTGGCGGGACAGAGGCCATTTCCTCGCTTTCGCTGCTAGAGTGATGCGGCGCTATTTGATCGATTACTGGCGATCCAAGCCCCCGTGCGGCCGGGAAGCGCTGGACGGGTTGCCGGAACTCGCTGTACGCAATTACTCGGAACCGTTGGAAGCGATACTTGCGCTCGATACGGCTCTCGAACAGATGGACTCGCAGTCGAAACAATGGCGCGCCGTAGTCGAGCTGAAGTTCTATCTCGGCCTGAGCGATGAAGAAGCTGCGGAAGCGCTGGATCTGCCGTTGCGCTCGTTGCAACGCGAATGGTATCGAGCCCGCATCTGGTTATACGAACGCCTAACGAAGGGCCCATGCGAAGCAATGGCGAAGAAGACGACCGCGTAATGACGACGGTCTTCGCCGCTCTTCGCCTCAAAGCGGAAGAGCGCGAACCGTACGCTCGCGGTGCAATCCCGGAACCTGACCTCTTAAATGAGGTACTGGAAATGATCCACCGCGAAGAAGAAATGGGCGCTTTTCTCAAGCAGCCCCTTTTTATCGCGGACGAATTTATCCGTCCATTTCGGGTCGGCGATCTAGTTGCCGCGCGCTTCGAAATACTTCGCGAAATCGGCGAGGGCGGGATGGGCATCGTCTACGAGGCACTCGATCGGAAGCGCAGCCAAAAGATAGCAATTAAGGCGGCAAAGCGCGGTTTCCGCAGCTTCCTTTCGCCTGAGATGGAGGGTGCGCTCCGGGTCAGACATCCAAACGTTTGTCTGGTCAACGAGATTCACACAGCCACAACTCCGGGTGGCGATGTTGATTTCCTCACAATGGAGTTGCTCGAGGGACAGACGCTGGCCGAGCGCCTTTTGCACAACGGGAAGCTGCCTCGCACCGAGGCGGTCGAGATTGCCCGCCAACTCTGTGCGGGTATTGCCGAAGCTCATCGCGTTGGGGTTCTACACCGTGACCTGAAACCCTCAAATGTGATCCTCTGCCGGTTTCCGGACGGCAGTCGACGGGCTGTCATCACCGATTTCGGCTTGTCCTGTGAGGCAGGCCAGTCCGAGGGGCTGAGTGGAACGCCGCGGTATATGGCGCCTGAGCTTTGGCTTGGCGCCGAACCTTCCAGAGCCTCCGATCTTTACGCGCTGGGCGTCATCCTGTTCGAGATGGCGGATGGCTCTCAGCCGTGCGGGCCTGCTTCCGAGAAACTTCCGGGCACGAGCCGACGAGAAAAGGATCCGTATTGCCATCTAACGGAAGCATGCCTCAGTCTTAAGCCAGAACGGCGCTGTGAAGAGTTCACCCGGGCGTTGCAGCCGGACTATTGGAGCGCGGGTTTATGGACAAGGCGCAAGGTCTTGACAGTGGCCGCTGCGGGAGTTTCCGGGCTTGCAACAGGCGGTGCGTGGTGGGGCAGCGATCGCTTCGGGAATTTGCTGCATCCTTTGCCGAAGAAGCGACTGGTTGCGCTGATCGCCTGGCCGCCGATCTCGGATTCTTTGATCAAACCGGTTGTGAGCGGAGTAATCGACGGAATCGAAAACGAGTTGGCACGTTTCGAAGCATTCGATCACGATTTGCTCGTCCTCGCTGCCAAAGAGGGTGATATAGGCGAACCAAATAATCAGCGCGTCACTCAGATTTGCGCCTCGTTAGGAGCGAATTTAGCTCTGGCGGTAACTGGCGGTCTAAATCGCGGA
>JAFARV010000484.1 GCA_019245255.1 Acidobacteriaceae bacterium
TGACCCGGCCAGGAATTGGCTTGGAACGCGAAGATTCTAAAATTGAATGCTCTTCCGCGCCTTAACGGAGGTGTTTCGTATGTGGTTAATACCCGATTTACGCTTGTTCTCACTCGCTTTGGTCATCTGCGGTGCAAGCGCCAGCGTTTATGCTGACTCAATCACGAACTTCAATCTCTCGGCGGCTCTTGAGCCGGGTACCGCCCAAGGTACCATCACGATCGACACAACCAACGGACAGGTCACGGGCGGAAATTTCACCGTCAATGCTCCCACTCCTCCCGGCTTGGCCGCTGTTATGGATGTTTTCACCACTCTCCGGGACGCGGGTTACAACGGGGCGAACCAGATCGCCGACTTTGTATCCGGCACTGACAGGTTCGAGCTAAGTCTTCCACTGGTGTCGCTCGTCGGCTATAGCGGCTCCTCCGTCTGCTCTACCACAGAGCGAACCGGTTGCACAATCGCAAACAGCCCAAGCTATTACCCAACGCTTTTTATCTACTTCGGTGGTGAATTGGCCGACGCTGCCGTAAGCGGCTCGCTGACACCTTCCAGCGCTCCCGAGCCCTCGACCTACCTGCTGCTCGCCACAGGCTTAGTCGGGGTCATCGGCGCAGCCCGCAAACGTCTGACGACGGAAAGCTTGAGGAGTAGGTTGTCTCACCGTATGCTGGACGGCTGAGGCGCAGCAAGTGCTCTATGGATCTGACAGATGCGCGCAATCGGCGCATTGGAAGCCGCTGATTCCGAATTCCTTGCCCGGCGCTCCGCCCTCGCATCGCGCGTGCCAGTGCAGAGCGAGACTGGCATGAGCATTGCCGATTCCGGCTGTTCTCGGCAATGCTCATGCGATAAAGCGTTGCTGAAGTCAAAGACTCATTAGGTCGTATCGCTAGTTCCCTTGTCTTACGGTGTTCGGTTAATCCCGACCACCGGCTTAACGCAGGTTTTCGGGCGGATGTGGTTAATACCCGAAGACCCGCGTCGAGCCGCGGCGCGCCAGCGCTGGACGAGAGCCTTGGCGAACTCCGCGCTTCCCCCCGCCCGGCCCTCCTCGCCTGCCCGCAGGAAAAATTCTTCAAGCGCGCGGACGTAGGCGCGTTTCGAATGCAGCGACGCCCGAATCGACGACCAACCGTTTGACGTCTTCCTAGCTAAGCTAGGCGAGCAGTTTTTTCTCGCGCAGCGCCATTGCGCGGTTTTTTCTTCCGTCATGCCGCGATCGCCAGGAGAGGATGTCTTCGGGAAACTGCATCTGCAGCGGAATGGCCGGATGCTGTTCTTCCCAGAGCACGGCGAGCAGTTGCGGCATCCAGTAATGGATCGCCGCGAGCCGGTGCAGGCGCGCGTGGCAGCGAGTGCAAACAGTCTGGTACGCCGAGATGCTGAGCATGCGCGGCGAGCGCGGCGATCACACACGCCCGCGCTCTGCTCAGCGAGGCGCGGGCGATGTGCGAATCACTCGGTATGCCGTTGTATGCGCGCCAAGCCGGCGAGAAGCTGGTAGCGCTGAGCCACTGAGGGTTCTTGCAAGACCAGGCGGGACCATTTCGGGAGTTTTGTACGCTAAAAATGCGGCGCACCGCCTGGCACACCGTTTCAAAACTCGTTGGATGAGCTCAATTCTGAGCGGCTGATTTCGAGACGGGTTTTGAGACAGGATTTTCTTCCGTTCGACGGTCCATACCGAGATCGCTGGTTGCGGTCTCGAAACCGGAGGTTTTTGAGACGGGCTGGAATTGCCCTCCCGCAAACACATTCAAAGTCCGACACGGCGACTTTTCGTTCACGTGGCTACTTGCGAGCAGCCGACGGTCCGTCGAGATGACAGTCCCAAGCGGTAATGCGTGGAATCCATCTGGGGACGTTAGCGCGGAACACTTCGTACTCAACGCCAGAGCTCGCCTTCAGAATCGGCTCTTCGTAAACGAACACGAAAAGGTGAAACAGCAGCCAGACAATCCCGCCGTATTCCAGCAGCCTCACATTCCCGAAGATCAACGCTTGGCCAAGAATGGTGCTCACCACCGCCACGTACATCGGATTCCGCACATAACGATAGAGTCCGGAGATAACCAAATAGCGGGTCGGAAAAACTGGCGCCGGTGTGCCCAGCCCCTGCACCGCGAATCGGAGAAACGAATCCAGGAGGCCAGCGGTTCCGACGGCGATCAGAAGGCCGCCAGCAAAACGGAGAGGCTGCAATCCCAAGAAAGGAGCTTGAAGGTGCCAATGGGAGATCCACCAGGGCACCAAACCGGCAACGAACCCCGGCGCGATGACCAGGAAAACCGCCGAGCCAAGGATCGCTGCCACCTTTCTAATCACGTGCTCATGTAAGCAGATCTATCGGCCCGGCACAATGTGGTCCAATCACACATAAGTCACAGCCTAGTGTCCTGAGTTAGAAATACGTTTACAAAGGCGCTGAATTTTCCCGAGGATGAGATCGGCATCGGCTTTCCAGACGAACGGTGTTGGTTTTCGATTGCGGCGATCCAGGTAGTC
>JAFARV010000669.1 GCA_019245255.1 Acidobacteriaceae bacterium
CGAGCGTGCGGGCGACAGGGGCTATTTCGTTAAGCCGACCGTGTTTGCCGACGTGAAGGACGAAATGAAGATCGCTCAGGAAGAGATTTTTGGTCCCGTGATGAGCATTCTGAAGTTTCGCGACATGGATGAGCTTGTCGAGCGTGCGAACACAACAATGTACGGTCTCGCGGCCGCAGTTTGGACGAGGGACATCACTAAGGCGCATCACATCGCTGCGAATGTTCGAGCGGGAACGGTTTGGGTCAACTGTTTCGATGTGTTCGACGCAGCGGCGCCGTTCGGCGGGTTTAAGCAGTCGGGGATCGGGAGGGAACTCGGGGAATACGGTCTACAGCAGTACAGCGAGATTAAGACCGTCACGGTAAAACTCTAACGAATAGGGGACGCGAGGGGTGAACGCCCACCCCTCGCGCACAGACTACGCGGCCTTCAACACCGGAGCCGAGATAACCGGGCGGCGCACGGGCATGACTGTCACGGCGGCCTTGCCCGACGCTCTCTCGATTTTCAGGATCCTGTTCTCGGATCGTTGATGAACACAGTAGAGCGCTGAGGCGCCTTCGCCGAGGTTCTTCTGGTCGTCGCGAATCATGAGGTAGGCTTCGTGGGCCACCGCGACGGGCTGGCCGAAAGGCTTCATGGTCTTTTCGCAAGACCCTTTGTAAACCTGAAAATCATTCACGAACTGTGCGGGGCGATTCTTGCTAACGGGCTTGATCATTACTGACTCCTCTTTTCTGAAACTGAACTGGTGATGAACTGAACTGACTGAGAATTCTTATTACGCTGCCATCGGCAACTCGACAACGTTGCTGGTGGGCAGCTTGGAAAGCAGCGTGTCGGTGGCGATCCGGAGCAACTCCTCCGTCCGGCCGCTCATATCAATGTCTTCCGAGAAGCGGTTCAACTGGGTGTTGAAGGCGCGACGCAAGATGGTCAGAGCCTGCTCAAGGCCCAAGGTCGGGATGTCGATCACCGCGAACTTAATGATGCTGTCAACCAAAACCGTCTCGACGTTCAACATTTTGTAGAGAGCTCTGCGATTTTTCGCCACATACTTAACGACTTCCTTGCTGCGGTATGCGAAGTAGTGCTCGCGGGTGAACCAGGAAAAGCTCTTGGTATCGAGCGACTTCAAATCGCGGCCGAGCTTGGCGGCGGCGGACCGAAATGCCCGGTTCAATGCTTCCGTCTGCTGAATGTCGTAGGTGAAGATGTTGGTCGGCTTGCCCGAGAACGGCGTCGTGCACTGGAATACCAGGATCGGGTACGCTGTGTGCGGCCGCATGAGCACTTCGGGATGTGCACAGAACCATTCGCGAACCCAGCCGCGCATGGCGGTCTGCATCGCCTTTGAAATCGCTGAGTAGGTGGGGAAGTAGGCGGCGGTTCTTTCTTTGGGAGCGTTTTTCCAAACCGAGAAATCGATGCCCGACGCTTGTTCGCGCTTGCTGTCGATTGCGATCGGCTCCTTGACGGACGCCTTCGTCGCGGCTGCCGCGATGTGTTCGGCCGGCTCTGTCTTTCGTACCGGCATCATGATCAGTTCGCCCATTTGAATACCCCCAAAAATGAAATCGCCGGGATCGAAGTCCCGGCTGCTTTTTAAAACTCGCTCGCGATGTTCTCGCGAGCGACTCGAACATAGCACCCCGAACCTGCGAAACCGGTGATCCGAATGGGCTCCCGATTGCGATGAGCGCCTGTAAGCTGCTGAAAACGCGGCAGAAAAAAATTTTGAGAATTTTCTTCAACTTTTGTGACTGAGTATTCGGAACCTCGCGAAAAATGCTTCTGCGAGCCTATCTAATCGCGCCCTGGCTTAGGTTCCGCCGAAGCGCCCGCACCCAACCGAAATCGCTCCGTTCACGCCGGATTTGATTGCTGCGAGGCGTAATCAGGTCGAAAGATGTGCGTTTGGCGGCTGGTTCTGATCTGAAAGGGACCTGCCGGTCCGGCTCCGTCGATCAGCGATCGATTGGAACGGGTCCGTGTACGGCTGGCCGCAGCGTGTGTCTCGCTCTGAGCGCGTCCAGATCCACTTCATCCAGGACAGACGAGCCGTCGGCGTCGATGTAGTACATCACCGAGGATGGATGACTGTTGTGGACGAGTCCGAAAATATGCCCGAGCTCGTGGATAGCAGTGGCATAGATCTCTTCTGAGCTCATGTATTCGGAGATGTGGGGATCGAAGGCGATCCAACCCTGAAAATTGTCCCAATCCGTGAACTGAGCCCGGGCCACGTCGTTGTTTTCAGTGAGAATGTTGCCCGTGGCATCCACAATCGCGAGGGCGCAGGACTGTGAGGCGTCCTCGTGAAATTCGACGTCGAGCACCGTTGACCAGAAGTGAAGTGCTTTGCGTAGAGCAACGGCGGCTACCGGATTTGTGGTATCAAATCGAACGCCAATGCTCATATGCCCCGTTCGAAGGAGCTGATTCCGGTTCAGGCAAGGCTGATACGGTCCCGACCAGTTCGCTCGCGGTCCGGCGAAAACCGGCACAGCAATCGCGAATAGGTACAAAACCCGAAGCATGGGACCTGCTCACAGACCAAGTGCATACTGCGCCGAACTCCTCTCATAAGAAGTCGCGCCCAAAATCAATTTGCAAATGAATAACCGAGGATAGTACAACTTGGACCCGAACGGTGGCCGGTGACGGCAGATCAGGTTCTAGCGGACTACGATCTGGATACTATAGGTATGTCAGGCGCATTAACATTGTCCAAATCGGAGTCTTTCAGGGAGCAGGCAAACACCTTCGTGGTTCTGCGTGCCGCCCTAGAGGCGCGCAGACATCGGATGAATTGTGGACTAGCGCTGCAAAACGAAAAAGGGAAAACAAATGGAAAAGCTTGCGCAGAACATTCAGGAGGCGTTTCTTAATAACGCTCGCAAAGACAAAACCTTTCTCACCATTTATCTGATGAGTGGCGTGAAGCTATCGGGGCGGATCAAGAGTTTCGACAAGTACTCGGTGGTCCTCGAAACCAACAATCAAGAGCAGTTGATCTTTAAGCACGCGATCTCGACGGTCGTCGTCTCGCGCCCGATGCATGCCGTCAGTCATGCGGCTGGGAGCAGCACAACTCCTGGTGCACCGCTGCCTTTGGACCAGAGCGAGACCCATCACTAGTGGATGCCCGTCCGCCGCAGGAACGGACGCTCGTTGTAGGGGTTGAAGTAACCGGCAGCCCACGCTCGCACCAGTCCGTCGGACCGGTAGTTTCGGAAGAAGACTCGCTTGAAGAACTCTGCGTGCTTGCCGAGAGCGCCGGAGCAGCCGTCGTAGACCGCATTACGCAGTCGAGGCCTGCAATTGACCCCGCTACCTTGGTTGGTTCGGGAAAAGTCGAAGAGATTCGCGGCCGTGTCGATGCGGATGAAATCGACACGATAATCATCGATCACGAGCTCACTCCCACCCAATTGCGAAATCTCGATCGCCGAATTCCGGCGAAAATCGTCGATCGCACGCAGCTAATTCTCGATATCTTTGCCCGGCGTGCGCGCACGGCGGAAGGTCAATTGCAGGTCGAACTGGCGCAGTTGAATTATCTTCTCCCCCGGCTTACGGGACGCGGTACGCAGATGTCACGGCTGGGCGGTGGCATAGGTACCAGAGGACCTGGTGAAACTCAGCTCGAGACTGACCGTCGCAGAATTGGCCGGCGGATTGCGAAGCTCAAACAGGATCTGGAGCGCGTCCGTGCCACCCGTGGCGTGCAGAGATCGCAGCGCCAGGCCGTCCCGCTTTCGACAATTAGTCTTGTCGGATACACAAATGCCGGCAAATCGACC
>JAFARV010000544.1 GCA_019245255.1 Acidobacteriaceae bacterium
GCACGTCGGCTATAAGTCAGCGCCCGCCGGCGGTCGCGGCGGATGACTGCAAACGATTGATGTCTTCTCTCAATCCGAGATTGCGGACCAGGCGCAAGAGGTAGTTCGGATGTAGACCCAGCACGCGGGCAGCCTGTTTGTAATCCCGTTGCCTTGAGCGTAAGCATCGAGAATTGCTTCTCGCATGCCATGGCCACTGCAATGTCTTCAACGCCGAACAAAGCTCGTCCAGTCGGACCAAAATGCTAACATGTCTAGATAAGACATGTCTAGGAGCGAACAATCTGCCGAGATCCCTTACGGAACATTGGATCTTCTCATCCTGAAGACTCTTCAAAGCCTGGGTCCATTGCACGGGTACGCAATCGCCCGCCGTATCGAACAGGTTGCTGAAAACACGCTGCACTTAAGCCAAGGTGCCATTTACCCTGCCCTCATGCGCTTACAACAGGAAGGCTGGATCAGCACAAAGTGGGGGATTTCGGAGACGAACCGGAAGGTCAAATTCTTTTCATTAACGAAAGCGGGACAAAAGCAACTCGTTGTTGAACTCGCGAAATGGGAGAATGCCACCGCTTTCGTGGCGCGGTTTCTGGAGGAATCGATATGAACCCCGGTCGTGCGTGGTCAAGATTAGGGGCGCTCCTGCGCAAAGAACGCTTCGAACAGGAGCTGGACGACGACATACGTGCGCACCTCGAACTCGCGGAAGAGGATGCCCTTAGGCGTGGTCTCCCGCGAGAAGCGGCTCGACTGGAAGCTCGCCGGCGTTTTGGGGCAATCGAGCAGATGAAAGAAGCGCATCGCGATCAGCGTGGCATTCGGTGGCTGGACACGCTGGTCCGGGACTTCCGATACGGCCTGGCCTCGCTGCGGCGTACGCCGGGGTTCACGCTGATCGTAGTTGCCGTGCTCGCACTTGGGTTGGGAGGGACCGTCGGCATGTTCAGCGTCGTGGACGCGGTCCTGGTAAAGCCGCTCCCGTTTCCCGAGCCGGACCGGATCGTGAGTGTCTGGGAAGCCCCACGCCCCGGCCTGGTCAACGCCACCACAGTACCCCAGTTTCTTGCCTGGAAAGGCTCGGAGACCGTTTTCGATGCGTTGGCGGCGGAACAGCCAACCTCCGCGGCACTTAACGAGAGAAGCGGGCCAATCCGGTTATCGGGCAAGCTGGTCACGTCCGAATATTTTAAAGTTTTCGGCGTTGCAGCCGCGCTGGGCCGCACATTCACACGAGAAGAAGATCAGCCTGGAGCCGCGCCCGTTATCATCCTCAGCCATTCCGCATGGCAAACATACTTCGCTGCCGATCGGGGCATCCTTGAGCGCCGGGTCATGCTGGACGGGCAAACTTATCAGGTTATTGGCGTCCTGCAACCGGGCGCATTTGACCGCGAGCGAACCCAGTTCTGGAAACCGCTCGAATTCACTCAGGAAGAGTTGTCGAGCGCAATACACTGGCTCAAGGTATATGGGCGTCTGCGTGCAGGAGAGACTTTAGTTCAGGCACGCCAGCGGATGCAGGCCATTTACGCGGCTCTGATTGCAACTGCACCGGCAGGTGAAGATCGTGACGGATCCATTGTTGTCGAACCTATCTCCCGCTTGCTTGTAGGCCCGAATCTGCAGCGTTCAATTGCAGTTGCCTTTGGCGCAGTTTTCCTGGTCCTACTCATCTCCTGCGCGAATATCAGCAACCTGCTTTTTGCTCGTGGAGCTGCGCGCAGAACCGAACTGGCGGTTCGCGCCGCTCTTGGCGCGGGACGCGCGCGCCTGGTTGCTCAGTTGCTCACTGAGTGTTTTGCGCTTTGTGCGCTGGGCGGTACGACGGGCATTACTGTTGCTTACCTTCTGATTCGCTTCACCACACCTGTGCTGTGGCGGTCTCTTCCATTCACGGCCGATGTGACAATGAATCTGCACGTGCTTGGTTTTGCAGCGGCCGTTGTGCTGGGAGTTGCGTTGTTAACTGGCGCGCTTCCCGCTTTTCAATCCTCATTCGGCGATCTTGCCGATGCCTTGAAGCAATCGGCTCGTGGATTATCAAGCACGCACATCCGAATACGGCGCACGGTCGTGGTGTGTGAGGTGGCGCTTTCGCTCGTGTTGGTGAGCGCCGCTCTCCTCCTGGCTAGAAGTCTTTTGAAGCTGCAACGACTAGATACCGGGATCCGTATCGAAAACGTAGTTACGATGTCCATCAACCTGCCCAGGGAGGCCTACCCGACACCTCAGAAAGCCGTATTCTTCTATAACGCGCTTACAGAACAGCTTCGCTCCATACCGGGAATCGCGAAAGCCGGTATATCCACATTTCTGCCTCTCCAGTGGATTATCAATGGCGAAGGCATATTTGTTCCGGGCGTCGCGAAACAACTTTTGGTCCGGCTTAAGCGCGTCGATGGCGGCTATTTCAAAACCCTCGATATTCCTGTACTGACCGGGCGTGACATCACCGATCGAGACCGCGAAGGGGCCCCCCGCGTTATTGTCATTAACCAGAGCCTGGCAAAACGGCTGGCAGACGTCGCCGGCCTCAAGGATCCGGTCGGGAAACTGGTTCGTTTGACGTCTGGCGACTATCTGGGGCAGTTGCCGCAAATATCGGAAGTTCAGATCATCGGTGTCATCCGAAGCGAGCGTACCGCATCGCCTGGCTTGCCCGACCCTCCTGTTGTGTACGCGCCTTTGGCCCAGTTCCCGCACCCAAGTGTGAAATTGCTGGTCCGCTCAGCGCAAGACATCCCCGTGGTGCCCAGCATTCGGAAAGTGCTGAATGAAATAGATCCCAATCTAGCGCTCGCCGACGTCGCCACTATGCAGCAAATCCAGGATGAGACTCTGTCTGAGGTCAGCCGCCCGGCTTGGCTGATCGGCGCCTTTGCTTGCGTGGCCCTTCTTCTTTCTGCCGTGGGCCTGTACGGTGTGATCTCGTACTCGATGACACAGCGGCGCCGGGAACTTGGCGTTCGCATCGCATTGGGTGCGCGCCCAGGAGATGTACTGGCGCTCGTACTAAGGAATGCGTTGGCAATGGTCGCCACTGGCCTTATGGCCGGTCTGATCGGGGTCTATGCACTGACAAGGGTCCTCAGTAACATGTTGTTCGAAGTGTCACCGCTCGATCCTCTCGCGCTTGGTGTCGCTTGTTTTTCTATGACAGCCATAGGCTTGTTTGCCGGATTTCTGCCCGCACAGCGCGCAGCACGCTTCGATCCTATGGTCAGTCTTCGAGACGCGGGATAACGACGTGTCGAGGCTCCTTCCTTATTCTCCTGATAAATAACGCTGTCAGAGTCACTCGTCAAAATCGCGTTTAAGTCAGCGCCCGCCGGCAGTCGCGGCGGATGACTGCAAACGATTGATGTCTTCTCTCAATCCGAGATTGCGGACCAGACGCAGAAGATAGTTCGGGTGTAGGCCTAGGACACGGGCTGCCTGCTTGTAATCGCCATTGCCTTGGACGTAAGCATCGAGAATTGCTTCGCGCTTTGCGTGGCCTACAGAGGAGTGGTACCTCGTGCCGCTCGCTTGCGGCGCACCCTCGAACAGCGTCTCCGGTAAGTCCTCCGGTAGCACATGATCCGCGACTCCCAGCACGACCGCGCGCTCCATCGCGTTCTCCAACTCGCGTACATTGCCGGGCCATGAATACTGAACGAGTAACTCTTCCGCTTCCGGCGAAACGCCCAGCATCTGCCGCTTGCAACGCAACGCGGAGCGTTCCAGGAAGAACCATGCCAGCAACGGAATGTCGTCCTTTCGATCGCGGAGCGCCGGCGAGTTGAGTGTCACGACATTTAGCCTATGGTACAAATCCTCCCGGAATCTCCCTTCTCGCACATCTTCTGCGAGATCTCGATTCGTCGCAGCAATTACACGAATATCGAGCGCATGAACCTGCGTGCCGCCCACGCGCTCAAACTCTCTTTGCTGGAGAACTCGCAGAAGCTTCGATTGAAGCGGGAGCGCCAGTTCCCCCACTTCATCCAGAAAAATAGTTCCGCCTTGCGCGAGTTCAAAGCGTCCGCGCTTTAAAGAAATCGCGCCCGTAAAGGCTCCCTTTTCGTGCCCGAAGAGCTCACTTTCGAAGAGGTTCTCACTCAGCGCCGCGCAGTTGACAGCAATAAAAGGGCGTCCGCGACGTGGACTCTTTTCGTGAAGCGCTCGGGCGATCAACTCCTTGCCCGTTCCGCTCTCACCGGTAATCAGCACCGTGGTATCGCGGGGTGCAACTCGTTCCACTAGCTCCAGCAAGCGCCGGATTACAGTGCTCTTTCCCACAATTCCGGAGTTACTCGCGATCTCCTGTTGCAGAAAGGCGTTTTCCGCTTTAAGGCTTTCCAACTCGTGATACGCCTCAAACCCGACCGAGGCAAGTGAAGCAACCGCGGTAAGAGTCTCCAGATGCGCAGCCAGCCGCCCCGACTCTGTTTCGCGAGCCTGGAGAATGAGGACACCACCTAGCACCCCGTCGAGATAAAGCGGGACTGCGATGATCCGCATTGACGGCTCCGTTATCGCGCCTTCCTCGCACACGCGCGTCACCAGGGTCTCAATGTCCGGTTGAGCTGCAGATTCCCGCAGCCGCGCCAGCAGATCGGATGTAGATGCACCGAGTAGCAAGAACCCGTCCTCGCTCGGAATCAGGTCCGAGACAATTCGCAGGATTTGCGTTCGTAAGATCTGGTTCTGAGCCGCATCCGTACTCGCCGCGAGAGCCCGGAAGAGAAACACCAACCCGCAAGCCGCAAGTAAGACAGGTTTGGTATCGGCAGGTTCAGGTGCCGAAGGGCTCGCTTCTTTTACCGACTGTGACCGGAACATCAGGATCGTTTTTCCGATTCCGATCTGGTCGCGATCCTCCAGCCACCGCTCAGCCGACCTGATCCCATTCACGTAGGTACCGAGCGAAGTGCGCAAATCGGAAACCGTAAACCGATCTCCTCGCTGCCGGATGTGACAGTGCCGCCAACCCACTTCCGGCTCCCCCAATACAATATTGGCGTTTGGAGCACGACCCACTAGCAGTTCGCCGTTCACGAACGGATAGCGAGTCCCGGCTGACGGACCATTAACGACAATCAACTCCGCTGGCATTGCAACAGAATCTCCCTAGGTTAGCAGGTTTATGCCGAGCCGATGTAAGTAAAAATAACCGCGTGCACCGGCATGTGAACGTTGTATTCGCGCAGCAGAACGGCGCGCCCTTATACCTGCTGCGCTGCTGTAAAACTGCAATTCTCGTTGTGGAAGTAGATTGGGTTATGGCGATATCTCTTGAATTACTCAAATAATCGCTGCTGCACCGACGGTTAATGTACCTTGTAAATTTACAGGGATCCTCCTCAAAGATATCCGCATCGTTTTGATTCACATCGCGACGCTCATGTAAATAATTTCAGAGGACCACGTAACTATAGGTACCGTGGTTTAGTACTAACTGTAATTCTTCACATTGTCAAACGGCGTCATCGAACGATCTATTCAGTAGCGCTTCCGAAGACTTAGGCGGTGAGCGCAGTACTCGATCTACACGCCGCCCGCGTGCCGCAGCACGCTATCTCACGAAGCAAAAAGAGATCGCATTTTGACTGGTATGGGCCTGTTTAGACCTACGCATGTTTACTCATCTCGGCGGTTTTGAAAGCACTCACATCTTCGGAGCTGGGCAAGACATTCTCGGTACCACTCGCCACATAGAGTTTTGGAGAGAAGACCTTCGCAGGTTATTAAATGCCGGCATTCGTCTGCTTCGGTACTCCATTCCGTGGCATCGAATCGAAAAGCAGCGCCGAGTTTTTGATTGGGAATGGATGGACCGGCCGCTCAGATTTATGAAGCAGGCTGGGATGCAGCCCATCGCTGATCCACTCCATCACACCTCTTTTCCTGAGTGGTTGACGGACGGATTCCTCCACCCGGAGTTTCCCTGTCTATATAGCAGATTTGTGGCTCAAGTTCATGAGCGTTACCCTTTTATACGCAGCTATACCGTTTTTAACGAGCCCTTGCCTACCACCTTATTCTGCTCTTATACGGGACTGTGGTATCCGCACCATGCATCAGACCGGCACTTTGTGGCGATGGCTCTTCAGACCGGCCGGGCTATATGCCTCGCCTGCGAGACACTGAAGCGCCACGATCGGAGCATCGAATTCCTCCACGTAGATACCGCCGAGCATCACCAGCCGCTTGAACGGCGCTGCACCGAATGGGTGCAATTCGCCAATGCTCGACGCTTTCTAATGACCGATCTTGTGCTTGGCCGAGTGAGACGCGATCATGAGCTTTACCACTATCTGATAAGTAACGGCGCTACTGACAAGGATCTTAAGTGGTTTCAAGATCACCGGGCAACCATTTCTACTTTGGGGCTCGACTATTACATCCACTCAGAGATGGCCTGGTTTTGGTGTCGCGATAAAGCTCGCCCCGATATCGCAGGAGTCAATCCTAGCCCGCGCGGCTTTGCTTCCGTCGCAGAGGACTACATCACCCGTTACAACTTACCAGTGATGCTCTCCGAGACTAACGTGCGTGGAACAGTGCGCGAACGGATCGGATGGCTAAAATTCATGGAGAGTGAATGTGAAGAGCTAGTTTTGTCCGGGCACGACTTCAGAGGGTTTTGTTGGTACCCGTCTATCGATACGACAGATTGGTGGAATTTAGTGAGGCAGGCTACTGGACAAACGGACCCACAGGGCATCTGGAGCTTGCACCCCAAACAACTGACGCGTATCGACACCGAGTTGTCACGCACCTACTCGCGGCTGGCGCGAGGCGAAATCTGCTCCAGACATATTCCTGTGCTCGGCTTCGGGCCTGAGTTGCAAAGACGGCTTCGAGGATACAAGCGCATCTCCTGTGGTTCTTGGGACGAACCTGCAAAAACCGCGTGATGAGCAATCGCCCGGCGGATGCAGTCCCGAGGGAAAACACCAATTACCGTAAGGCTACGAGCTCCTGATCGGGAAAGAAGCCGGATTCTTCGCTGCTGTCGTCGAGATCGAGATATCGGGTGTCGAGAAGACGAGCCGTATCGATCTTACCCATTGCCGATAGAAGGTTCTCTTTTATAAACGGGTGTTCCTTTTCTAGGTCCGCAAGCATTTCTCGAAGGCTCCGGCGAACTGTTCCCGTCTTCTGCGAACAGCCACATGGAATCACAGGAGCGCCGAGCGAATGCGCGAACGCCCTAGTAAGATCCTCCGTAACGTAAACCAGCGGCCGAATCAGCCGGAACTCTCGCTTGCTCGACCAGGTGATTGCGGGCAATGCGCTGATCCGGCCCGTAAACATCGCGTTGCGCAACAAAGACTCGCAGAAGTCGTCAGCCGTGTGCCCGAACGCAATCACGTTCGCGCCAAGCTTACGGGCAATGTCATAAACCGCACGGCGACGAAAGCGACTGCAGAGGTCGCATCCGTGATCGGGCTGTTCCATCAGTAAGTTCAGGGACGGCGTATCTTCCACGTAAGTCCAATCCACGCCACGCTCTCGCAAAAACGCTCCGACGGGTTGAATAGGCGCGAGAAACTTACCCTGCTCGATCGTAAATGCACAGACGCTGAAGCCGATCGGCGCCCGCTTTTGCAGTAGAAGCAGAGCTTCGAGGAGGGTTAGCGAATCTTTGCCGCCCGAAACACCTACGGCCACTCGGTCGCCGTCGCGAATCATACGAAAACGGCCGATGGCTTCGCCGACCTTGCGCGTAATTGTTTTTTCGACGTCCATCTTTTCCTAACGATAGCAATCAGCTCGTAACAAATCTCCGAACCGCTTGACCGGCAACTTTGGGCAGAAACCGGTTCAGTGGTTCCTTGGTTTCGGGGTGGCGAATGTCAGGCGCGACTTCAAGTAACGGTTCGAGAACAAATCTTCGCTCGAGCATGCGGGGATGCGGCACGACTAATCCGGGCGCGACAATGGTCGTACTGCCGAATAGGAGAATGTCGATGTCAATGGTGCGCGGACCGCGGCGAATGCTTCGGCCGCGATTACGGCCCAGGTCACACTCGATCCGCTGGACTACTGTTAACAATTGAAGCGGAAAATACGCTGTTTCGCACTCTGACACAAGGTTCAGGAACCATGGCTGATCGGCAACGTCCTGGGGTGCTGTCTCGTAGATCGATGATCGAGAGATAATGCGGATTCGCTCTTCTTCGAGACGTTGCAGTGCCCGGTTAAGATTTTGCTCGCGGTCGCCCAGGTTAGAACCAAGTGAGAGATAGACCTTCTTTGAGGACATGAGCCCGACAACGATTGTGCCATCTTCTATGCCGGTCGATTGGTTTCCGCTTTGGCTTAGCCTAAGGGTGGCTGCACTGGCCACGGCACTCGTCCT
>JAFARV010000553.1 GCA_019245255.1 Acidobacteriaceae bacterium
TTCCGGGACTGTCGCCTCCCCAAAGCTCCCTCGCTCCGGATGGGCGATTTCAGTTTGACCGCGTCGCCCCCGGTGATTACGTTGTGGTTCTGCGGCAAAAGGAGCCGATCGACGAGCGGGCGCACTATCTCCACGTCCTCGCCAGGCAAGAGGTGACACTAGGCCAAAGCAATCTGACAGACCTTACGCTCGTCGTGGTGCCCAAGACTAACGTCGCCGGCAAAGTTGTTCTGGAGAATCCCAGTCCGGGTGAACTGTCGCGCACGCAGATAGCACTTCGACCTCGCGACTTGTTCCCCTTTAGCGATTTCAAGAGCGTGAAGGCAGGCGAGGACGGCGCGTTTACGATTCCCGGCTGCGAGCCCGCGCAGCACTCGTTCCAAGTGAAGCCGCCCGCCGGTACATACATCGAGCAGATTGAGTACAATCGTCAACCCACGGGCAGCAACCTGTTGGATTTTTCGAGTGGTGTGGCGGGCGAACTCGTCATTCGGCTCAAGCGAGGGACGGCGACTCTTGCCGGGACGATACCCTCGAACGCCCGAGATTCCTACGTGTATCTCATTCCCGAAGGTTGGAAAGCAGATGACTGGCGCGAGATAAAGCGCACGGTGACAAGTAAGTCTTCCTTTTCATTCGCGGACGTTGCGCCCGGGCGCTATACGGTACTGGCCTCGGGCAAAAACGTTGAAGATCTGTCTGGATTCGCAGCGACCGGGCAAGCTGTCGAACTCAATCCCGGCGACCAGAAACAGGTGGAACTGCCAAAACCGTGAGAGTTCAGTAATTTGGGTCGACTTGTGCGGCTCTGCAGGCTGGAGCTCGACCGCTCTATTCGACGCGGATGTTGTTCACGACCTGGCCGACACCACCGACTTGCGAGGCCGCACGTTCGGCGTCGCGCTTCTGATCCTCTGAAGGGGCTGTTCCGCTCAACGTGACCACATTTCCATTGACGTCTACCCGGATGCTGGAGGCGGCCGAGAGACTGACAGCGGACGCAAGTTTGGCCTTCACTTTGGCGATCAGAGCTGCCTGATCGAGCTTTTGGCCGGCTTTGATCGAGTCCTGGCGGGCAACTTCTCCGGCCTGGTCCAGCTTCGCACGCGCCCCCGCGGTTCGAGCATCGGCGCTCGGATTTGAGGTTCCATCCATTGCCGTCTTGAAATCCTGCTTGAGTTTGCGGGCTTCTGCTTTGCTCTGGGTGTCGAGCTTGTGTATGTCCTCCCGGGCTTTTTCTTTGTCCTGCTGGCTGCAAGCCGTGAGAAGCAGTCCCAGAACGGCACACATATAGTACGGAAGCCCGATTTTTCTGACCATCTCAGCCTGTTCGATCACGCAATCCGGGGCATCGTTTCCTGCCCTCAGATAAATCTGTACCCGTCTGCCACCACTAAGTTATTCCAAAGACGAGAGTAAGCCTAGTGATACTCCACTCAAGTGTTTGTAGGTATCTGCCGATAAGGAGTACGGGCAGTCAGATGGACATCGCAATGCAAAAACGGAAAATTGTCTCGATCTGCGAGACGCAGCCTTTAACCGCAAAGGGCCTGTTTCACCTCCTCGAGGCAACTGACGATCTGAGGTTCGGCTCTTCTCACCCGACCCCGGCCGAATGGATGCTGAGCCCTGGAGCAGAAGAAACGGATCTCCTGATCATCGATAAAGGATTGGGCACAAAGATGGTTGTCGATGCCCTGGAGCAGTTGGCGAACGTGGAAGGCCGTTCGGCCACCCCGGCCGTTATCGTATGGGGCATGTCCATCACCGAGGCGGAAGCTCTCCGTTTCCTGCAGGCAGGTGCAAAGGGAATTATCCGTAAGTCGGCGGAGGGAGCGAGCGTGCTGTCATGCCTGCGATCGGTCGCGACAGGCCGAAGCTGGATGCAGGACTCCGTTTTCCGCGAGGTCCTCATGCCGCAGTCTCAGGTCCGAAACGATCTGACACCGCGCGAACATCAGGTGATGGAGCTTGTGGAACAGGGCTTCAAGAACCGCGAGATCGCACAAGAACTGGGCATCCGGCCGGGCACCGTAAAGATCCACCTGAAGCATATCTTCGAGAAAACCGGCGTTCGCGGCCGGCACGGCCTCGCGCTCAATGGTTTGCGGCAGAAGGGGGTTATCTCGCTGACAGCCGAGGGCGAACTGGAGCACGAGCAAGAGCAGGAACAAGGGCAAGCGCACGGGCACGAGCACGAGCAAGAGCAAGAGCAGGAACATCTGCTTGCGTCGTAGTGACGGCAGCAAATTGAACGCTTGACAGTTGGCGAATAAACGGCGAAACTAGGCCATGAGGGGATGCTCTCATGGCCGATTTCGTTAAATTGGTTGGCATCGCGCGCCTCGCGGCCGAGGGAAAAGTTCTGGGCGAGAAGCGCCGCGTCGAGTACCGTACGCTGCCGACTCGTAAGTGGTTGAACCGGTGCGAGTCCGATCGTGTGCCTTTCCAGTGGTCCATCAACCCATACCGCGGCTGCGAATTCGGGTGCAAATACTGCTACGCCCGATTCACTCATGAGTTCATGGAACGGCGCAATCCCGCGTCGTTCGAAGAAGAGATTTACGCGAAGGACTGGAGCGAAGCTGCCTTTCAGCGGGAGTTGGCGGGCGTAAAACCGGGGCAGATGATCGGTATCGGCACCGCCACAGACCCGTACCAGCCCGCAGAACGGATTTACGGCCTCACCCGGCAAGTGCTGGACGCAATGCGATACCAGCGGGGGATCGCGGTCTTCATCACAACGA
>JAFARV010000596.1 GCA_019245255.1 Acidobacteriaceae bacterium
TTCATACGTCGTTTGGTCCTGCCCCAGCTTGCAGTTCATTGCCGTGGTTTCCACTAACTTGAAGTGCTGATTACGAATTGCGCTCTGGAGTTCCGGGCTTATCATGTTTTGAGCAGCATTGGGCACCTCACAGCACGAACTTACACCTGCATACCATTTGCCGCCGTTGTCGCCGCACACACTTGCCGTCGTCACGATAGTGCTGCAGGTATTTCCGATTACACATGTGCCGGGTCTGGGGCCGGCGCGCAAGTTATCTCCCGTCTGCGTAAAGTTGTATTTGCGCAGACTCGGTTCGGAAGGATTCGTTAGATATGGGAGCATTGAAACAGAATCCAGTCGGTGAGAGGCGGGAACGATCTGGTGCACGTTCACTCCGGCGATTTCTCCAAAAAGTTCGAAGAGGTCCGCTGCATTTACCATGTGCATGTCGTCGCGCCCGGGGCTATTTACCAATGGGCCCGATACGATCAGAGGCACCCAGACACCCGTCTGATATGTGGTGGCTTTAGCCCGATTCGGGTCAAAGGGCGCTTTTACGCTTGTGCCGAGAGTGCCGTTGTCGCCGATGACGATGACCATCGTGTTGCTCGCAGAAGGATCGTACGCAATGGTTCCGTCCTGGTTGCGGGTGGCCAGCCCCGTTTCGACCAGCAGACGGCCTATTTCGGTATCCATGGCCGTCAGCATCTCGTTCCCGATGGTCCGTTCGGCAGCGACGTCCCCGCAGTTCAGGTCATCGCCGGATACGTGCCCTGGCAGTAGGCTTCCCGGCGCTTGTTGATACGGAGTGTGGATGTTGGGATAAGCTACGGTTGCCATCCAGGATTGGCTCCTGGGCTGCGAGCTGATCCAGCGAATTGCTTCATCCGTGATCTGGGTAGTTGAGTAGGTGCGGGCGCGGGGGTCGCTTAGCGGAACGGTTTGGACAGAATCGTCACTAGCACGATCGATGGTCAGCGGCCAGACATAATAGGCGTTGGTCTGATTGAAGTTGAGCCTGGCGGGAGGGGCCGCTTGGCAGACTTCGTGGGGCACAAAGATGCCACCCTGCTCCAGGCAAGCTTTTCCGGGAACCGAGTGCTGTTGGGTTACACTCATCGCCTGGCAGCTCCCTTCGGCGAAATAGCAGGCGCCAGAATCGGCGCCATTTCTGGAAGCGGCTCTACTCGGAACGAATCCGCACGAATAGGTATCGGGGTCCGCTACACCTCCGGCCGTAGTATCAATGGAGCGCGGCGCGGCATCGAGGTACCCATAGAAGTAATCCCAGCCAAGAGCGATAGGTGTGGCATTGCCGTAAGGATCATTTGTCAGTCCGCTCAGGTGAAACTTCCCGATAATTGCGCTCTTGTAGTCGGCGTTTCTGAGGACTTTAGGCGTGGTGAC
The DNA here is from genome assembly GCA_019245255.1 of Acidobacteriaceae bacterium. Classification (GTDB taxonomy): domain Bacteria; phylum Acidobacteriota; class Terriglobia; order Bryobacterales; family Bryobacteraceae; genus Bog-105. The sequence goes on from JAFARV010000596.1 coordinate 1,390, forward strand.
TTCATAAGGAGACACCTGCGAGTTCGCCAGGTCCATGTCCACAATCGCGTTGAAGACATTGGTCCGGAATGGGTAACGGCCCTCGTAGAACATGGCGCGGCTCGGCGAGCACTCCGGCATGGCCCAAACGTTCCGAAAGCGGACGCCGTTGTTTGCTAATACGTCTAGTACTGGCGTGGGCGGTGGAGTCAATCCGCCATAACCGAAACTCTTCAGTTGATCGATCCCGACATCGTCCATGACGATGAACAGAATGTTTGGATGCTGCGGTTGAGTTTCGGCTGCGTATGCCGGCAGCGCTTCCACAGCCAGGTACACAGGGAAAACCAACAAGGTGAATGCCAGCGTTTCGCGGCATAGTTGTAGCAAGCCCGATAGCATTGTGATTGCCTCTCTTTGGATACCCGGCGATTGGAAGATGCGGGTCACTTATAAAAGGGAGAGCAGCAACCGAAACCTGCCACGATATCTAAATTTTTTTGCGGCATAATACTTAAACCGCGGGCGATGGAGTGCATTGAGGGGTCGGCGTTGAGTGTCAGCCGGTTGTTCAGGCGATTTCGCAATGGCGACAGACAAGCAGCCAATGAACTGGTTGCCCTCTTTTATCCAGAGCTGCGGCGCTTAGCGGCGGCCAAGATGAAGGGAGAACGCTCCTCGCATACTTGGCAGCCCACGCTCCTCGTCAACGAGTTTTATCTGGAGCTTGTGAAGGTGAAAGCTTTAAAGCCCGGGGATGAGGGTAAGGAAGACAAGCAGGCGTTCCTCGCACTGGCCGCTTTCATGATGAAGCGCTTGCTGATACAGCACGCGCGGCCGCTTGCCGCCCACGCCATTAAAGTCTCTACCGAGAATACGGAGGTCTTGACCAGATCCGAGGATCTCCAGATTGTTGAGGATCTGCTTTGCAGGCTGGAGCAGATTGATCCCAAGCTGCGCACCGTTGTCGAGATGAAGGT
>JAFARV010000622.1 GCA_019245255.1 Acidobacteriaceae bacterium
GGCGACTCGGTGCAGTACACAATGGGCCCGCGCTGGAGGGCAACTCGCCCGCGATCGGCTTCGACCTCCTCGGCAGCAAGCACGCGGCGAACTGGCATCGGGAGTTCCAGTTCGATAACATCGCCGGATTTCCAGCGTCGATTCAGCCGTACATAGCCCTTTTCTAACGCCATTTGCATTGAATGGCCATTTACCTTAAGAGAGGGCGTCTCGCTACTAGCGTCTGCAAATCGATACAGTTTGCTTGGGACAACTTGTTCTCGCGCCCAGCCTGGAATTCGCAGATTGATGCTGAAATGTCCTGGTGACTCGGGTTCAATCGTCAATTTGACGTTGCCATCCCACGGGTAACGGGTGTTCTGGTGAATAGTTATCGATCGATCCGAAGTTTTGATGCGGGCCTGGCCGGCAGCGTATAGGTTGACGTAAACAGTGTCGCCCTGATGCGCATACATGTAACCCGGTACGGATGCCATAAATCTGGTGATATTTCCCGGACAGCATGCCACGCCAAACCATGGGCTCCGCTCGTATCCGCCCACTGACTCCAGTGGATTGGGATAGAAGAATGACTTTCCGTCCAAAGACACGCCGGAGATGAGGCCGTTGTATAAGGTTCGTTCCATCACATCGATATATTTTGCATCCGCATGCAACAGAAAGAGCCTGTGATTCCAGAAGTCGTTGCCGACCGCGGCACATGTCTCGTTATACGCGGTCAGATTTGGCAATTCGAAGTTATCTCCAAAGGCCTCACCCTCTTTTCGAGAACCTATACCGCCGGTCAGATACAACTTCTTCGAGACAACGTTCTCCCAGATAGCATCGATGGCGGTCACGTAAGCCGTGTCACCGGTCATGGCAGCTACATCAGCCATACCCGAGTACATGTATGTCGCGCGCACGGCGTGTCCCACCGCTTCGCGCTGATCTACGACTCTTAGATTCGCCTGATTGTAGCTGTCTCCGCCAGGGCCGCGTGAATCCAGCATAAATTTCGCCAAAACCAGATAGCGCCCGTCCCCTGTTACTCCGTAAAGTTTTACAAGGCCCATTTCGACGATCTGGTGACCGGGGTAAATCGCCCGTTTTCCAGGTCCAAACGTGTTACATAGCAGGTTTGCGGTCTTAATTGAGATGTCCAGCAAAGATCGTTTACCCGTCGCCTGATAGTGTGCTGTGGCTGCCTCGTACAAGTGGCCAAGATTATAAAGTTCGTGACTGAGCACTTCTTCACTCACCCAACGCTCTTTGCCGGCCCACTTATGGGGATGTTCGGGATTTATGGTCCGCGCCGTGTACAAATACCCATCGGGTTCCTGGGCCGCCGCGATCTTCACAATCAAGCTGTCGACATAAGCATCCAGCTTGCGATCGTACTGAACGCTGAGTGTATAAGAAGCGCCCTCGATGACTTTGTAAACATCGGTGTCGTCAAAGGGATAACCCGGAAGTGTTCGATCGGATGTGTCGCCATGCATGACCGCCGCGGCCCGTACAAAGTTGGCAACCCGGCCCGTCTCCTCACACTTCTGAAATGCAAACGGAATCGTCACTTTTCGATTTGTCTCGATGCGAGGCGTCCAGAAAGCGTCCTCGATATGCACGGCCGTGAACGGCACAGGCTGCACGGGATACCGGCCCGCCGGGGCAGACACTTGGCTACGCGCTGAGCCCGCAACTTGGGCCGCCGCCGGTCGTCGCGACATAAGGGCCGCGCTAGCGGCCAACAGCGATCTCCGTGAGATTTTCATTTGCAATTCCCTTTGGTCTTGGTGAGTACGAGTAAGCTCTTCGCATTAGTTGCGGGGACTACATCCCAATTACTACTTTAATACTCTTTGATCGTTTTAGACCATTTATTATGAGAACAAGTGATGGAATTCGTGGGGCGAGATGAATGCTAGTTGTCTCCGCGCTATTCGGGCTTCTGATTACAGGTGCCTCTACCGGTCAGGCGAGTACGGAAGAGATACACACGATAGTTTCGGAGCTTCATTCCCGAAAGTACGCCGAAGCCCTCGCGGTCCTTAGAGGTGCGCTCGCAACTTCCCCGAGAGATCCGCGACTCTGGACTCTGAATGGCTTCGCATTGCTCCACCTCGGCCAGAATAAGGAGGCGCTGACGTCCTATGAACGCGCTCTCGAGATATCGCCGGATTACGTACCGGCACTGGAAGGGGACGCCGAGATTCGATTTAGCGCGTCCGACCGGAAAGCTATCCCCCTCTTAAAGAAGATCGTGAGTGTCGATCCGAAAAACGAAACGGCTCATGCCATGCTGGGTTCGCTTGCGTTTCTGCGCGGCGATTGCGTAATCGCAGCAAGCGAGTTCGGCCAGTCTTCTGCTCTCATTGCGTCCCAGCCGGACGCGTTGAAACAGCAAGCCTACTGCCTTGTTAAGCTCAAACGCGAGTCAGAAGCACTTGCGGCATTCGAGCGGCTGAGCGAACTTGAGCCGAATAACCACGCCATCACATATAACGTCGCCCTTCTCGAGTCGATGGAGGGAAACTATCAGGAAACGATCAAAAGGTTAGAACCGCTTGTTCGTTCCGGACCACCTGAACCGGAGATCCTCGATGTACTTGCGGAGGCGTACGAGGCCACTTCTTCCACTCCGCAAGCAGTAGCCGCCTTGCGTGAAGCGATTGTCTTAGCTCCGGACGAGCCATCTTACTATGTAGATTTCGCCGACATATGCCTAGCCCATTCCTCGTATCAAGTGGGCGTTGACATGCTAACTTCCGGTCTAAGGCGTCTTCCCCGCTCCGCACCCTTGTATCTCGCACGAGGCATTCTGTATGTTCAGCTTGGCGAATACGACAAAGGCGAACAAGACTTCGGCCAAGCGGAACAACTGGCTCCAAACGCGCAAGCCAGTCCAGAGGTTCAGGGGTTAGCCGAATTGCAGCGCAACAATTTGCCTCAGGCCGAAGTAACCGTGCGAAGCCGTCTCCAAAAGCAACCGAATAACGCTTTCTTGCACTATCTACTTGCTGAGATCCTGGTGCGCAAAGGTGCGGCCGCCGGGAGTCCCGCTTTCACCGAAGCCGTCAACTCTGCGGAACGAGCGGTTGCCCTACAGCCGAATCTTGCTTTAGCAAGAGACCTGTTGGGACGACTATATCTTTCAGAAGGGAAACTTAACCAGGCGATCATCCAGAGCCAACTCGCGTACAGCCAGGATCCGGACGATCAAACTGCGCTCTATCATCTGATTGTTGCCCTGCGCAAAGGGCACAGAGACTCGGAGATTCCTCCACTCTCGAAGAAATTGACGCAGCTGCGCGAGCATCTTCGAGCAAAGGAAGCTGCTCAACGCAAATATACCCTTGTCGAGGTGACCCCACCCCAAAAGCCGGGAATTGAAATTCAAGAGCCGAGTAAGTGAGATCGCGCTAAAACACGATATTCGCACCTATCTGGATCCATCTGGGAAGTGACTGTCCCGTGACCTTGCCAAACGTAGAGCTTGAAACATCGGCCTGCACACTCTGATCGAAGCCGTTTTGACTGTTGAAGAAGTTTAGATTCGGATGATTGAATATGTTGAAAAACTCGAACCGAAGCTGAAGTTTAACGCGTTCAGTAATAGCCGTATCCTTCAGCAACGCGGCATCGGTTTCCGCGAACCGGGGCGCTCGAAATCCGCCCCAGACTTCATTACCGAGAGTGCCGAGTGCCGGAATGGTGAATTGTCCTGGCTGAAACACGGTTCCGCTCAGCCAGGCCTGTCTCGACGTGTTTTGCTTATAACTTGTCACGTTCGGATAAGAATAGTTATCCCCGTTTGCTAGAAAATCTCCACATGGGCTACTCCGGCCCAAAACGGTCCCGGGAACCTCGTTGAGGCAGAAGGGAGCAGTTGAGAACACGGTGAACGGATATCCACTCTGAAGAATGGACGTGCCACTCACGGACCAACCGCCGGTTACGCGGCCCGTAAACCCGTGCCCACTGTTCAGTCCCGGAATTTGGTAATTCCATGCGAGCGAAAGGCGATTTGGTGCATCCCAAACAGACGGCCCATAATACTGATGAGGATTCAGGTAGGTCGGAAGGTATTGCGTATCGTCCCGCGACCGCGACCGGGTGTAGGACAGCGTGACAAAGCCTCTATTGCCAAACCGTCCACGTACCTGACTGATGAAAGCGTCATATCTGGACACGCGATCATTGGTCGTATATAAGATCTGACCGAAGCTTGTATTCAAACGCGTCGGGACAAGGCTCTGATGCTGGATCAAATCTCCGGCATACTGATTAATATCCTGGCCATAGTTCACGTTCCCTTGCTCTCCTCCGGCTGAAAGCAGACTATGGGAAACGGTGCCGGAATAGCCGGCGAAAGCAACAAGATTGGGGCCCAACTTACGCTCCGCGCTGGCGGAATAGTTATATGTAACCGGAGAATTCAGGTTGGAATTAATGCCGCCGACATTGAACTGAAGGCCCGTAATACCACCTTGTGAGTTGAGCTGCCCAGCAGGTAGAGCTGGGTAAGTGTATCCAAACGGCGGCTTAGTGTTGTTCGTACCAAAGCTCAGTAGTGGTGGCGTTGCAGTCCCGCCGTAGAATGTCGGATAGATTGGACCCGGAGGATTGCCTCGGTACTCCTCCTGAACATTCGCCATTGTGGGCCAATTGTGAAACACGCCTGCGCCGGCTCGGATCGACCATGTCCCTTTGCCGGTTGGATCCCATGCAACTCCTCCACGGGGGCTTAGGACGTCGGTGATGGAGCGGTTTAACGCGTGATGATGTTCGACTAAGCTGCCATTTGCAATCTGTTGGCTAAGAGTCTGTCCCGGCCCGTAAAAGAAGTTAGAAAAGGTCGTCAGCGGATCTCGTGAATAAGGGTTCCCAAAATCATCCCAACGGATGCCATAGTTCACCGTCAGGTTGTTCCTGATCTTCCAGCTGTCTTCAGCGAACAAACCCCAAGTCTGGCTGGCGGCGTTCCAATCCCACAGCACTGGCTGCCCGGTAAGCGGATTGTACGCGACGCCGGTTTCGTTATAGGGCCGGTCCTCGACGAGATCAATAAGATTATTGAACTGGAACGTCGGTTGAGCATGTGGGCCTTGAAAATCCTCCACGTCGTCTCCAAACCAGCCTTCATACCCGAACCTGAGATCATGCGCGCCTCGAATGTGCGTCAGCACGTCCCGCCAGTGGTAATTGTGCTGGATAAAGTCGCCTAAAGCGAACCCATCCCCAAAACCCGATCCCATGCCGGTGACATTGACAACGGGAACAGTGAATAAACCAGATGATGGTGTAATTCCTTCCACTCTATTGAGAGCAAATTGCACTTCGTTCAGAGTTGTAGGTGAAAAATTGTGGGTCTCGTTGATTTGAAGGGCCCGCTGATACGTGTTGTTGCCGGTGATGAACTCAGGCCGGACATTCGAACCGCCGAAATCGACTGTTGTCCGATACCAACTTCCATAAATGCGATCGTTCTTGAAGTATTTGTCGACTCGTACACTCCATTGCCTTCCATTCCGGAAGTTGGTTTCACTGAAGACTCCGGTGTCGAGAACCGGAAGACTGCATGGAACAAAGGCGGCATTGGCGGTACCACAGCTACCTGGAAAGAGTTGTGCCGCCGTCTGGGAACTGGTCGCGACAGCGTTTGCCGGCTTGTAACTGGTCAGCAGTTTCGTGCCGAATGTGTTCGGGAAGTTAGCTTGAGCCCACGAGGTGAATGCCGGGTCTTCAAACGTTGTGACACTCCCGGCGGCGGCTGACGACCAGAGTGGCTCGATCGAGAAGAAGAAAAAGAACTGGTGATGCGGAATGATAGGACCGCCGACGGTGGCCGACATGTTGTTGCTGTGGAACGGGGCGTAGTTATGAACAAACTCCGTGCCTGCGAACAGATGCTGATTGGTGAAATAGTCGCCGACATTACCATGAAACGCATCTGTCCCCGATTTCGTGGTGAAGATCATCTGAATTGAGCTCGCCCGTCCATAGTCGACGTTGTACGTGTTTGTCTGAATGCTCGTTTCGGCAATCGAATCCGGATTAGGTGTTAAGTTCAAGACACCCGGGCGGATAGCGCTCGAAACGTCCAGGCCATCCACCACGAACATGTTTCCGACACTGCCCTGACCGTTTGCGCTGAGGTCAACCTGTGTCTCGGTTGAATAATTGTCAACTCCTGACCCGGGACTGCCGCTGGTCGTCGTACCTAGTCCAACAGCTCCGGGCGCGAGCGTGGCAAGTGAGATCATGTTTCTGCCGGCAAGGGGGAGAGTGGTTAACGCTTGAGTTTCCAGGGTCAGCTGATTGCGAGTTTCTGCAGTGTTAAGGAGAGGTGCTTCGCCGGTGACCTGAATCGCCGTAGCGGCTGTGGCGACCGTCACCGTAATCGGGACGTTTAGATTCTGGTCAGGCTCGAGATCGGCATTTAGCATCGTCTTCGAGAAACCGCTGGCTTCCGCTGTCAGTCGATACCGCCCTGCGCCCAGGCTCACGAACCTGTAGTTACCACTTTCGTCCGAGGTCGTCGTTACGGTGAGTTGAGTTGCTTCCTTAAGAAGCGTGACAGTCGCCTTCGGCACGACTGCCCCGCTTGGGTCCGTAACGACACCCTGAATACTGGCATTGAATTGCGCGCGGCAGACCTGCACGGCAATAAGCAGCGCAAGCGAGCATGAAAATACAGGGATAGAGACGAAACATCTCCTCGACATAGAGACTCCCTTCCGCCGGTGGCGGCTGTAAACCAGAAAGTTTTGTACTACCGGATATACACCGAAACAGAATGCGAGTCAATATGCAAGCGGTTGCAGCCCGCGGTTGTCTTGTGAAAACCAAGTCTAAATTTTTTCCGTTGACAGCAGGTCTAAGTGCGAGTACGATCTCTGTAATCGCTTGCAGTTCTGGTCGCGAGGTTGCTGCAGCCTCGAACAAGGAGGTCCCCCCATGTCCCGGTGGTCTCGCCTGCTTTCTCTATCGCTGTTCTCGCTCTCTTGCCTCGCCCAATTCAGCGGTAACGTTCAGGGTGTAATTTCGGATCCGAGCGGAAGCCCAATTCCCGGGGCCTCGATAAGGCTGCTAAATGTCGAGACAGGAGTCCAGGCTACAACTACAACAAGCGATTCCGGAAACTATCGGTTTAGTAGCCTCGGGCCGGGTCACTATACCGTAACTGCCGAGGCGAGTGGCTTCAGGCCGGCCGAAATTCAGGTCGCTCTCGAGACTTCTCAGACGCAGGGCATAAATCTGACTCTGCAGATTGCACGCGCCACTCAGACGCTCGAAGTAATCGGTGAAGCGCCGCCACTCGATACCGATGACAGCCGTCTGCAGGAGACGTTATCCTCTCAAACGGTTAGAGATCTTCCTGAAA
>JAFARV010000736.1 GCA_019245255.1 Acidobacteriaceae bacterium
TCGCTGGCGTGGGCTCATCTTTTCCAGCCGATCCAGAGCATCATTTAGAGCGATAAGCTTCTCGTCATCATCATTCAGTATCTGGTTCTGCAATTGACTCTCGCCAAGAACAGCGACATCGGCATCACGCTTGGCGGCGTGGCGGCGGCGCGCGTGGTCGACAAGTATCCGGCGCATAATACACGCCGTCACACCGACGAAGTGCGCGCGATTTCGCCAATCCCGCGCCTGATCTCCGACAAGCCTGATATACGCTTCGTTGATTAGAGCCGTCGGCTCCAACGTGTGCCCCTCGCGCTCCGTCCGCAAGTACCCCCGGGCCAGGCGGCGCAGTTCCCCGATCACCAGCGGAATTAATTTGTCCGCCGCATCGGGATAGCCGGCACTCATTTGTTGGAGAAGCACCGTGACTTCCCCGGAAGGAGCTGCTTCCACGACCGTTTCTTCAGAAGCATAGCATCAAAGTTTGCTGACGAATTCTCTGCGATATGACTCTGGCTTGTTTCCTGAGCAATCCGTCAATGATCCGGATTTGAAATAATTCTCGCTTTACTCACAGGAGGCAAGTGCTGAAACTTATTGCGTTGCTCTATCTGACCTGCGCGGGACTAACAGTCGCCGGACCTGTACCCCAGTGCCCGGACGCGCAAGACCAGTCGTTGCCGCTCCCGAGCAGCGTGGCTCCAGGCCAACTTGTGTCGTTCGAGAAGAACGTTCTCGCGTTTCTGCAGTCTCGAACTTATGTGAGCTTGGGCTGGTGCTCCGACAAGGCAATCCGAAATACCGGCCCGTATCAAAATGGCGTGTCGTACGGACCCCATCCAGCGGTGAGGATCTATTATTCGCCAAAGGTAATGAAGTGGTTGCTCGGAGGCCGTATCGGAGCCATACCTGACGGCGGAATGATCATTAAGGAACAATTGCCGCCACCCGCCGAAAGGTACAGCTCATCTGCGCCCGATCCGAGCGACTGGACTGTCATGATCAGGGATTCAGCGGGTTCGAAGGATGGTTGGTTTTGGGGCGAGTGGTACGACGGCATGCCGTTTGATGATGATGCGTTTCCGTTCAACTATCCCGCTGCCGGCTTCGGACTCTACTGTTTACGCTGTCACTCGTCCGCCGCGAAAGAGTACACGTTCGCTTCGCTCGACAACATCAAGGGATTTCCCGGCAGTCCGCTGAAATATGCGGTGGACAATTCGTGGCAGGCGGCAGGGCCTGGCAGCTCATTGCACGGCTCGCCGCCGGCTAATCCCGGCGTTACTCTTCCCGGGCCGCCCAATCCCGCGTTCCTGCAAACGTTTCCCGGATTCCCGGCGCCCACCTACGAAGGCGTGCAGAGAATGCCATCCGAGACATACGACCGCGTGGTTTCCGGCGCTCATGGACCAGAACAGTTCCTAACCTCGGAACAATGCATGAACTGCCATAGCGCACTGAACGGACCCTTTGGGCCCACTATGTTCTTGCAAACCGGGCCGTTCTCAACTGGATCCTATCCCGGCTATAACGTCTCCCCGTACGGCGAGTGGCGCTGGTCCCCGATGGGCCTGGCCGGCCGCGACCCGGTGTTTCATTCGCAAGTGGAAAGCGAACTGGCCTTCGCGAAAACCCGCATGAGCAACCCGGGCACGCAAATCGTGAACCTTTGTTTCAGTTGCCATGGAGTCATGGGCAAGCGCCAGATCGATATTGATCACCGTGCGGATCCGGATTTCAAGCTTGACTACGTTCAGTTGACAGATCGTGCCGATCCTCATTTCAAATACGGATCCCTGGCACGCGACGGGATCAGTTGTGCTACCTGTCACCACATCGTCGAGAGTCAATATCCGCCTTATGAGCCGCCGTTGAAGTACTTCCTCGAGCACTCGATAACAGGCCAATTCGAGACCGGAAGCAGCGAACAGGTATTTGGTCCTTTTAAGGATCAGAGCATCTCGACGTGGCCCATGAAAAACGCCCTTGGCATTACGCCGAAGCACAATGCATATGTCAAGAGCGCGCGCCTCTGCGGTAGTTGCCATACCATCCGGTTACCCGTCTTGGACAGCCCGAATCCGGATACCTTTAGCATTGAACAGGCGACTTACCTCGAGTGGTTGAACAGCGCATACCAAAACGAATTCAAGCCTATGAGCTCGGCTTCTAAGACTTGTCAGGACTGTCATATGCCGGGCGGCATCCACAACAAGAATTTCGATATTGACCAATTGAAAGAGCGCATCGCGACTATCGAAGACAACACCTATCCGCC
>JAFARV010000862.1 GCA_019245255.1 Acidobacteriaceae bacterium
GGCCGGCTTGCTCCCGGAATGCCTTTGAAGAGAGCCGAAGCTGGAATTAATGTGACCTTCCAACAGGCTCTGCGCGTTTGGTCGGCAGCTCTGCCCGCGGGAAGGGTGCGCAGCCTCATGCTGGAACAAAAAATTCAACTGCGGCCCGGCGACCACGGCGCATCGGCGCTGCGCGGCGAGTTTGCTGATCCCTTGGTCCTGCTGATGGCTGCCGTGGGAGCGGTGCTTCTGATTGCGTGTGCCAATATTGCCAACCTGATGCTGGCCCGAGCCACTGCGAGGCAGCGTGAAATTGGTGTTCGCCTCGCGTTGGGAGCAGGCCGCGGAAGATTGATCCGGCAATTACTCACAGAGAGCTTTCTGGTCGCGGCGCTAGGAGGCGCAGTGGGGATTCTGCTTTCAATAGCGGGCGCCCGCTTACTTCTGGCGTTGGTCTCTACCGGCTACGACAACCTGGAACTCACCGTCCCCCGTGACTATCGCGTGCTCGCGTTTACAACGGCGATCTCGCTCCTCACGTTACTTCTGTTCGGACTGGCACCTGCGATTCGGGGAACGCGCCTGGACGCAAACCGTACGCTGGCAGCAAATACGCGCGGTGCTATCGGCAGCCGAACCGACATACGTTCTGGGCGGCTGCTGGTAATTGCGCAAGTTGCCATGTCTCTGGCGTTGTTGGTGGGCGCTGCACTGTTTGCGCGGAGCCTGGGCAACCTGCTGGGGCAGGCGCTCGGTTACAACCGAGAACATCTCCTGATGATTAGGCTCGACCCGGCTGCTGCCGGATACAACGGACCGGGCGTGATAGCGCTGTATGAAAGGATTCGTGAACAGTTGCAAGCGGTTCCCGGTGTTCACGGCGTAACTCTCTCAAACACCGGCCTGTTTGCTGGTGACTCTGGGGACCAGGTCGCGATTGAGGGCTCGCCCCTAAGCGATCCCCAGGAGTTTCAATCCCGGTGGACGGAAATAGGTGCTGACTACTTCAGGACGTTGGGCATTCCGCTGCTTCGCGGACGCGAAATCGATGCGGCGGACATGACTCAGGGCAAGCAGGTATGTCTAGTCAACGAATCATTTCTGCGCAAGTTCTTTCCCGGCATGGATGCGATTGGCAGGCATGTCACGGACATGTACCCAACCACGCGCGAGACATTCGAAATTGTCGGGGTGGTGGCTGATTCGAAGGAACATCACCCGAATGAGAGGATCGTCCCCCGTTTTTATTCGAACATTGCTCATCCGATCGGCACTGTCAAATCGGTCACTTATGTGCTAAGAACAGCGCGCAATCCGACGGCCGTAGCTTCCAGTATTCGCGAATCGCTGCAGAAGCTCGATCGGAATTTAACGATCCTGAACCTTCGAACGATGGAGCAGCAAATTGACAAGCGATTGATCACTCAGCGGGTGATGGCGGACCTTGGCGGATTCTTCGCTTTTATCGCACTGTTTATGGCCGCCATCGGGCTTTACGGCGTGATGTCTTATTCCATGACGCGACGAACGCATGAGATCGGCGTACGAATGGCCTTGGGCGCCTCTGCCGGGGCCGTAAGGCGCATGGTGCTGAGTGAGACGTTATGGATGGTGGCGGTCGGCATCACCGCCGGCTTGCCTTGCGCCTTCGCAGTGAGCCGGCTGATTTCCAGCAAGTTGTTCGGACTGGGGGCAATTGACCTCTTTTCTATCGCTATAGCGATCGGTGTTGTTTTGATTTCCGGGATCCTGGCAGGCTATGTGCCAGCCTATCGAGCATCCGGGATCGACCCCATGGTTTCCTTGCGGCACGATTGATCCGCCGTCTCGTGATTCACCCGAGAATCGGGACCATGAATACTCCTGCTCAAGCGCGCACTTCTGTCCGACGGCTGTGGTCCAGATCGGATCTGGCGCGAAATTTCGTACCGTGCTTGATGACATTAAATATGGTTGCGTCGGCGCATTGCGTCGTGTTGATTCAAGGCGAAACAGGAACCGGCAAGGAGGTAGTCGCGCGAGCGATTCATGAGGCCCCCGCACTAGCGGTTATTGCGCAGCGTTTCCGAGCGCACTGCGAGCCACGGATGGTGCCACAAACTCCCTCTTTTGCGCTGGATCTCCCCAATGCCGAGGATGATAGCCTAGCCGAATGAACGAGACGCTCGTTGCTATTCACGACTACTACAAAGCATTCAGCACTTTAGATTTGGATGCCTGTGTGCCTTTCTTCACTCGGCCGTGCATGTTCATTGGGCTTCAGGGTACGTTTGGGGTTGCGAATCGAGAGGATTTAGCGAAGGTTTTGGGTCCCATAATCGAGGCGCTAAAAACCAAAGACTATCAACGCAGTGATTTCTTAGAACCTCAACTTACAACCATTACTGAAAACACGGCCCTAGTGCGTGGGGCGGCCGTACGGTATCGAGCGTCTGGGACAGAGCTTGAGCGAGTTCCCGTCAGTTATCTGATGCATCAGAACGACGCCGCCTGGAAGATCGCGGTAGTTGCTTCCGCGTTGAAGTTCATCGTATAGTTATCGGGGCCTTTCCGCCCAACAAACTGGGCGTCTCCGCAGATTCTCCGAACCGATTTGTCCTCCGTGCTGAAATGTCCTGAATCACGGGAAATCGGGCGCGCTAAGGGGCAATAAATCCGCCCTCATGGCCATGGATAGATCTATACATTCGGACATCTCGGGGCTAATCCGATCCCGCTACCGACTTCCACAGACGACGAGCTGACTGGGACCACTATGTCGTTCGCTCGCGACACGGAATACCGATACTTGCTCTTCAGCTCAACAACTCGTCCACGATGCTTCGACGTCCGATTCCAGTAATCTGAATCAAGTTGACAAACGCACGTATTACCGGCCTCGCGCCGATGAATCAGATTGCGTACTAACGACGACTTAGATCAGCGAGCTCTTACTCCCGGCGTTGTCTTCGATTCACCTATGGTAGTTGAGGTAATTGTCCGTGAGGACTTGGTTCCCGCAGCCGGCCGTCGCATTGCGGGTTCCGTTCAGTAGCTTTCCGTCGGCCGAGATCTCGAGGTGCACAGTGTCGGAGCGGCAACGGTATATCCGGTTCCAGTATTCCCAGGTGAGCACGTTGCCGGTTCGCCGCCCATTCACAATTCCATACTGGACCCGAACAGGTACGCTACCACCGGAAAGGACGATGTCCTCTTCCGCACCCCTAATGGTGCCGTTCTCTTCTTTCAGAATCAAGGTGGATTTGCCGGTCGCGCCATCACTGTTACTCCAGAGTCCGGTCCAAGTGCCGACGACAGATCCGTTCGGCGCACCCGAGCTGGATGCCGGCGCGATTTGCCGGCCACTGTCCGGCGTGCTGGTTAGGGAGGGGCCTGAAACCGAGGGAACAGTTTGCCTGCCTGACGCCACAGTCATACTGGCCGAGCCGCCCGGCTGTGAGGCCGGATTGCCGCCTGGCATGGTGCTCTGAAACAACTCACGGCTATAGTAGCCGACGCGGCTCACTCCTCCAGTGACTCCACTGTCGGAATATGTGAGTACAACCAACTGCCGTGAGAAGTATTCCTCGTGTCTGCCGATGTCGCTGGTGTTGGATGCGGAAGGCTGCTCGGGCAACGCAAGATCCTGCAGCACCTGGCCGCGCTCTCTCGGCGGCGCATATACTACTTCCAGCCGTTCCAGCACGTCTGAATCGGACCTGTATTGCGCGAAGATCCTCTGGCCCTGGCTGCCGGAGCTGTACTCAGCGAGCGTCTTGCTTACCTCGCGCACCGACGGTCCGAATGCCCTCTCAACGTCGGTCCGAACACTTGTTCCGGGCCGCAGCCCATGCGGCGCGCTCTGCGCCAGCAGCGCCGAACCGAACAGCAACACGTAAGCAACGGTCAACAGAATTTGTCTTTTCATCGAGATTTCGCCCAAGTAAACGTAACGGCATCGCCGATCCCAAA
>JAFARV010000872.1 GCA_019245255.1 Acidobacteriaceae bacterium
CAGCCCGAGCATTCCATCCAGGTAGAAGCGGGTGAGCGCACCGGCATGGTTTTGAACGCGCAGTTCGCGTTCTGCGAGCCCAGATTGTGCAAAAGCTGGGATGGCCAGAGCCGCAAGAACTATCAGCGCCACGGGAATCCAAGCGCCTGGTTCCAGCCAGATGACTGCCGCGGCGGTGAAGACCAGCTTCAGAGCCGCAACGACAAATTGACAGAGTTGGTCCGGGAGATGCCGGAAACGATGTGTGGCGTGGCTGCGCGCCGCCATATCGGACGTGAGACGGCTGGTAAAGTAGCGATCGCTGAGGTTCGGGATTTTTCGAAGAAACGCGACACGCAGGCGGGTTTCGAAATACCTCGCCATACGCATCGTCTCCGCGAACACGGAGATATCAAGCAGCAGAAGCACCGTGCTAAAAAGAACCACAATGCCGGTTGCAGCGATGCGCCGGCCGGCCATGTGGAGATCGGACTCGAGGTCGAGGAAATTGCGAAACAGCAACGCCTCTACGAGGACACCCGCGCAGCTGAGAATGACCCCCAAAGCAACGAAGGCGACCGATGCCGGTCCGGTCTGCCAAAGATAACGTGCGAGTTCAATCGCAGGCCTCAGCGGTTTCTCGTTCGCGGCGGCGCGAACTTCATCGCAGACGGGCTGGTCCGATGAGACCGCGGCATCGGTGTGAGTTGCACGCACCAGCACAGCTCCGGTCATGAGCAGTAGGGCGCCGCCATCTTGATCGGGTTCTGTGGGGACTACCGACCAGTAGTGGGGCGGGATCAGTTCAGGATTGCGCCGGAACTCGTCAAGGATGCGCATGCATTCACGCTGAGTTCGGATGGCGCGAGCAGTGAGCAAGCCATCGAGCAGCCGGACTGCGGCGTCAAGGGTCGCCAATTCGTTCCACGTTTCTGCCTCGAGTGCGGCTTTCGAAAGTTCAGCCGCTCTTGCGCGAGGGATCTTGAGGTTGCGGAGCCGGCGCTGCAAGGCTGCCTGGAACTCATCGGACGCAGCAAATTCACGCCAGGCCTCGGCGGGTACTGGCATTCGATGCCGGTAGATTTCGCGCAGAAAGCGCCGGACGGGGACCCAGCGCCGACCGACAGCGGGGTCCATGATCTGCAGCAGGCTGCCGTGGCGCCGCCAGACGACCACGAAGTGCGTGAGGCCATCGGACAACTGAACGACCAGGACTGCCGGAAGAGATTTGGACTCCGGTAGGAACAGGTGGTCGATGGGAAGCATGATCTGCTCGGAGGCGACACCAAGCTGGTTGGCAACGGTCTCCACGGTATCGATACAAGTGCCGTCGAGGCCGGTCTGGCAAGCCTCGCGCAAGCGGCCGTAGCTGACCGGAATGTTGAACCCTTCGAGGTAGCTCTTCAGAGCTGCCGGCCCGCAGTCGAGAGCCGAGCTTTGCACCACTTCAGGGATGAACCACTTCCTCAACGCGCACCTGCCAGAGTTCCAGCCGAGCGCAAGAGCATGGCAGCCGGACTGAGACGCTCGATTTCAACCTCCACAAGGCCGGGCTGGCCGTGCTGCATCGGAATGTTTGGTTTGTGCGTGACCGCGAGTTCGACTCGGACCTTACCGTCACGAATCTCGCTGGCAACACGCGTGACGCGAGCTGTCACGACGCCGAATTGTGCCCATGGGAAGCCATCCAGGCGCACAGTGGCTGTCTGGCCGGGATGAATTTTCCCGAGCGCTGCGACGGGTTGAAACTGCGCGACGATACGAACACCGCTCGAAGGAAGAATGACGCCGAGCTGCTGTCCTTCAGAAACGTGCGCGCCAGTGACGAGTGTGGCGCACTCGGCAAGCTGCCCGGAGATGGGAGCACGGATCTTTCTGCGGTCGATTTCGTTTTCGAGGCGCTTAATTGTGGCCCCCGAGACGCTAAGGTCTGCTTCGAGCTTTGCCTCCTGAGCAGCGATCTGCTTAATTCGTACTTCCCGTTCGCGGTCTTTGACCGCGAGTTCGGGCTGCAGGCGCGACAGAGCGGCTTTGAGGCCGTCGGCAGCAGCGCGTTTGCTCTGAGCGTTGGCGGCCGTTTTGGCAGCCTCGGCGGGGGCGAGAATGCCCTCGGCGAGCATTTTACGATCGCGAGCGGCCTGCTCTTCCGCAAGCGCAGCTTCCGCATCGGCTTGACGATAGCTAGCGAGGGCGGCGGTATCGGAATAGGTCAGAACACGGCGATCGGCTTCCGCGCCGGCCTGTTCTGAGGCAATCTGCGCTTTCAACGTAGCGAGCTGGGGTTCGATTCCCGCGTATCGCGCGCGCTCTTCGTCGAGGTTCAGCCGCGCAGCACCAGCATCGAGCTCGACCAGCACATCTCCCTCCCTGACTTGACGGCCTAGTGCGAGGGATGAGGAAGCAACGCGCTCAGAGAGCGGCGATTGAACGGGATAGGCCGAGGCGTTCACCTCAAGGCGCGCCGAATCCGATACTTCATAACGAGTAATCTGCGCGCGGAAAGCCCAGATTCCCCATGCGGAGATGAACAGGAACGAAACAATAAGGCTCAGGAATGATCCGAGTCCTGTATCCCGTCGGAGTGAATGGGTTATGCGATCGAAGCTTTCGGACATGGAGGTCTAGGGGACTTATCGGACGGAGGGGACGAATAGCTGAGAGCTGTTAGCTGTTAGCTATTAGCTTTTAGCTATTAGCTTTTAGCTTTTAGCTTTTAGCTTTTAGCTGTTAGCGGTTAGCTTTTAGCGATTAGCTTTTAGCTCTTGGGGATGTTGCGATCGATTTGGTAAGAGTGCTCATCAATTTTGAGAGCATCCGCTGAACTTCATCGGCTTGCTCGGCCAGATGCTCGTATTCCGCATTTTCGATCCAGTTCAAATCTCTGGCGAGCTGGAGATGATAGCTTAACTCACAAACGGAGCCCATCGCGATTGAACAGAAGCGCCGCAGTTCGAGTTCGCCGTTGCGACCGCAGCCCTCGGCGAGGTTCGCGGGGATCGACGAGGACGAACGGCGAAGTTGCGCTGCCAGGCCGTACATTTCCTCGCGCGGCAGCTTCGCAGAGATACGGTACACGTTCAGCGTTAGACCGTGGGCTTTTTGCCACACCTTCAGTTCCCGGAAATTCTTCATGCGAGGTTACCAGTCCGACTCCCTACATTGTGGGCCTTCAGAGCCCAAATTCTCTGTTGAGTTTTAGCTATTAGCTGTTAGCTATTAGCTTTTAGCTATTAGCTTGGTAGTTCGCCGCGGGCTTTGAGGATTGCGGTGTTGGCGGTGCAGACGGGACAACTGCATTTGCCGTCGGGGCGCGGCAGATTGCCTACGCCGGTGGGTCCGATGTGGCCGTCGGGGCGCAGGCTTTCACGCTCGATGACGTCAAGCCAGGTATCGATGGTCATGCGTTGAATGCCGCAACCGCCAAATTGGCGCGCCTGTTCGTCTTCTTCGCCGATGGCCCAATAGTACTCGGG
>JAFARV010000895.1 GCA_019245255.1 Acidobacteriaceae bacterium
CTCGCACACAAGCTCGACATCAGCAAGGAATTGCATCTCCACCGTAACTGTGCCGTCGCCTTGACATGTTTCACAGCGGCCGCCCGGGATGTTGAAGGAGAAATGACCGGCGGTATAGCCCCGCTTCTCCGCTTCTGGCGTGCAGGAGAACAAGTCGCGTATCAGATCAAACGCCTTGACATATGTAACCGGGTTCGAGCGGGGCGTCCGGCCAATGGGAGATTGATCGACCATGACCACACTGGTTAACAGGTCGGCCCGTTCTACCCGCTTTAACGCCAGCTTGCGAGCCGAGGCAGCGAATTCCACCTCGTCGACGTTCTTGTCGCGTTCCTTATTAACTTGAAGATCAAGCGCGCGAAAGATCACTTCGTGCACGAGGCTGGACTTCCCGGAACCCGAAACTCCGGTGACGCACACGAATATTCCGAGCGGGATCTCAACGTCGATGTTTTTTAAATTGTTGGCGCGCGCTCCGTAGAAACGAATGGTACGCTTCGGGTTCAACTTGCGGCGCTCGAGAGAGCGTGACACCGCAAGTTCGCCGCGCAGATACCGTCCCGTAAGCGACTGGGCTGAGCCGTCCTTCGGAGCGGTCAAAAGCTGATCGTATGTCCCGGCAAAGATCACACGTCCGCCGGTTTCGCCGGCGCCAGGCCCGAGATCCAGAATATGGTCGGCCTCGGCCATAATCTCCGGATCGTGCTCAACCACGATGATGGTATTTCCGAGTTCACGCAGGTTTTTCAAGATGCCGATCAGGCGTGCTGTATCGCGGCTGTGCAAGCCGATCGAAGGCTCATCCAAGACGTACGTTGCGCCGACCAAACGCGAGCCAAGACAAGTCGCAAGCTGAATGCGCTGCGCTTCCCCGCCCGACAGCGTTGCCGATAAACGATCGAGCGTGAGATACTCCAGCCCGACATCGTTCAAAAAACGGCAGCGCTGCCGAATCTCATCGAGCACGCGATCCGCGATCTCCGCCTCTTCGGGACTGAGTTGCAGATCTTCGAAAAACTGCTGGACTCGCGCGATATTCATGCGCGAGACCTCCGCTATATTGCAGTCGCCGAGCCGCACCCAAAGCGCTTCGGACCGCAAGCGTCCGCCCCTGCACACTGGGCACTCGGTGTAAGCCCGGTAGCGGCTGATAAACACGCGCACATGCACCTTGTACTTCTTTCTCTCGACCTCATCGAAGAAGCGCAAGATGTGCTTGCGGACAAACTCTTTTTCAGAAGCGTTCAAGGTCTCATACGGAAGGTTCAGACGGACCTTGCCTTTTGATTTCGGAAGAAACTCCTCGTCGTAATACCACCCGTACTGCGGCTTAGTCCAGGGGTCAACCGCGCCGTCGGCCACCGATAGAGTCGGATCGGGAATGATCAGCCCAAGATCGTAGTCAATGGTGTTACCGAAGCCCTGACACACCGGGCACGCGCCGATCGGACTGTTGAAGCTGAACAGCGTCGGCTCGGGCGCAGTTGCCG
Organism: Acidobacteriaceae bacterium; assembly: GCA_019245255.1. Lineage (GTDB taxonomy): Bacteria > Acidobacteriota > Terriglobia > Bryobacterales > Bryobacteraceae > Bog-105. Next base: position 1,491 of record JAFARV010000895.1, read on the forward strand.
TCAGCCCGCAGATTTTGCATGCGAAACGTTCGCTGAAATGCTTTGTGTCAGGATCGCCGGCGCCGGCCTGCTCGAAAAACACTTCGCCGGTTTCGCGGTAGCAGATCTCGACGGTGTCGACGATGCGCTGATGCGAATCGGGATGGATGACGATCCGGTCAGCGAGTATGTACACCGGCTCCGAGAAATCTATATCGAGGAGCGATTCCGGAGTGGAAAACTCGAAAGTCCGGCCCTTCTGAAACAGACGGTTGAATCCTTTTTTGCGCAAATCGAACAGCCTGTCGCGAAGAGTCGCCGCCCGGTCTTTATCATTCGGTGCATGCTCCACCTTCACGGGGAACAGAGCGTACCAGCGTGAGCCCTCGACCTGCGCGAGCATGGCATCGGCAACCTGGTCCACGGTGTCCCGTTGAATGCGCGTTCCGTCGTTGGGACAGAAGATACGGCCTGCTCGCGCCCACAAGAGCCGCATGAAATCGTAAAGTTCGGTTGCTGTGGCAACCGTCGATCGCGGGTTGCGCGTCTGATTCTTCTGTCGAATGGCGATAGGCGGGGCAATGCCGAGAATCTCATCGACATCCGGCTTTTCCATACGCTCGAGAAACTGGCGCGCATA